>JBHLOF010000145.1:0-8228 GCA_048940805.1 Promethearchaeota archaeon | reverse complement strand
ACCTGACGGGAATTGAACCCGTGACCTCTTCCAGATCAAATCAAAAGATTTGATATCTTGGATGCGAACCAAGCGATCTTCCACTGATCTACAGGCCCAAATATAATTAACTATATTTATAAAATCAGAATAGCTAAAATATTTTTTATTTTTCTTAAAATCAAAATGAGGATTATTAATATTCTGTACGAGCAATAATTTCATCTTGAGCACTTTTTGATAATTCAGTAAAATAAACCGAATATCCTGCTATTCTTACTACCAGACCTCTATAAGAATCAGGATTTTTTTGTGCTTCACATAGAGTTTCTCTTCCCACAACATTAAATTGGACCTGATAACCCCCTTCAGGCTCAAAAAATGTCCTAACCAAGGGGATTAAAATATCCAGCTTTAATGTGTTTGGGTGAAAAGACAAGATTAATGAATTACCATTTGTCATTAACTCATTTTCCAACTTTTTTATGGAATTAATAATGGCTGTAGGTCCTTTTTTATCCATGGAGCTAGTAGGGCAAAGACCATTTGAAAGAGGTTCTGTTTTCTTCCTACCATCAGCAGAAGCACCTGTCCAATAACCAAGTGCTAGATGAAAAGTTGTCGAATAAATTCCAGGATTAAATTTGCCCCCGCGATAATTATTATGCTTGGAAATTTCTTCACAATAAAATTTGGTCACATCAACTGCAATTTGGTCTACATAATCATCGTCATTGCCAAATTTAGGTATTTTATTTCTGAAATATTCACACCATTCTGTTCCTTTTTTTCCTTGGTAAACCCCTCTATAATTCTTAGCAAGCATTTGTACTAAATCTTCGTATGGGAGTATTTTTTCATCAAAAACAACTTTTTTGATAACAGCAAGACTATCTGATACTGTAGCTAACCCAATTAATTGAGGACCTGTAAAATTATAAATTGCACCACCTTTAGTTATATCTAATCCACGCTCTATACAATCATTAATAGTCGCTGATAAAAATGGCTGAGGTGTAAGTTCTGCAATCGATTTATCAAGAAAATACATGATTTTTACCATATAATCAATGAAATATCTTACTTGTTTCTTAAATGAATCCCAAAGATCTTCATATGAATTAATTTTATTTTCATTTTTAATTCCATATTCCCTTCGAGATAACATGTCAATTCCATTGTTTAAAGTTAACTCCAAACATTTCACAATATTAAATTGATTAGCATTTGTTGATCCAAATGATTTAAATGGATGCTGAGGTTCAACACAGCCAACTGGTGCGTATTCTCGAGCATCTTTTAAGCTAAAACCTTTATTACTAAGACCAGGTATCATTACTTCATCATTGAGTAAAGCAATACTAGTCCCCTTTTTTATTGATTCTCCAACCTTCATTAGAAAAGCTTCAGAAGTGTCTTTATGTATCCTAATACAAAAAGTAGGTTGCACAGATTTAATATGAGTATAAGCATCTAAAATAAGAATAGAGAGTTCATTCGTTGCATCCTTTCCTTCACGATCCAAACCTCCAATAACCACGTTCTCAGCAATAGGAGGACCCTCAACTGCTACCACTCCCTTTGATATAACATAGTTCCATAGAGTTGAGAGTTTGATAAAAAAACATTCTATTAGAAACTGAGCTTTTTCGTTTGTAATTCTTCCATTTTTTACATCCTCTATATAATATGGATACAAATATTGATCTAACCGTCCCACTGAAATAGCAAAACCACCATCTTCTAACCCACATATTAAATGAGTGAAGTAGATTAATTGTAAGGCTTGTTCATAATTTTCTGGTGTATTTTCTGAGATATTATGACAGTTTTTTGAAATTTCTAACAATTCTTTTTTACGAATATGATTATGCTCTTTTCCTGCCATCTCTTCTGCTAAATTTGAGAATCTTTTTATTAAATTTTTAGCCGCTTTCAATAGAATGATGACTGATTCCAAAAAGATTTTTTTGTCTCGATCCTTGAAATTTTTTTCCAAACTCATTTCTGCTTTTTGAATTAACCTATTTAAACCATTTTTTAATACAATTTCATGCCCTGGAAAAAAATGCCCAATCCCACTTGAAAATTCTACATCTACAGCAAAAACAAGTTTTTCCATTATATTTTTAGCATCTTGTGGTAAATAGGAGATAAACCGTTCTTGCACTGTGGTTTCTTCGTTTTTCCAGTAAGGAATTAATTCTTTTCTTATATATTCTCTTTCTGAATCAGACAGAAAAAGAGTTTGAACAGGACGAGTATCATACATATCGAGATCCTGCTCTATTGTATCAATACGGGCTTCAGGAAATAAAGGTGTCCCTACATATTTAGTACATCTGTTTCCAATAATATATTCATCGTCCCATATTTTGAGTGTCATATTTGCTAAATAAAACTCCATTGCTTTAGCAAATCTGATAATTGGGTCTTTTCCTTTAGTTTTTTTATAAGATTCTGTAAATAATTGAGCTCTTTCTATACATATTTCATGTTGTGCATGATTTAGCTTTTTCATCATTTTCGATGAGCGTTCATTATAATCGGAAATAGAAAGTTGTACTGAAGGCATTTATATCTTCTAATCTTATCTACATTAAATTAATTCAAAAAATGATAAGTTAATATAATAAGCTTTTTTATTTAGGGAAATTCTGATACCTGATAAGTTTAAATATATTTCATTAATTGATTTTTGCTTCCAGGGGAAAAGAGTAGATTTTTCTTCTTTTTGTCTTTAAACCGTTTAGTGGCCACCCTTAAATATGCTTCATTCGAATCAATCCCAATAAATCTTCGTTTTAAAATACTACATACTACTCCTGTAGTTCCCGATCCTACAAATGGATCTAACACTAAATCTCCCTCATTTGTAGAAGAGGATATTATTCTATTTAATAATTCTAATGGCTTTTGGGTTGGATGCTTTCCAAATTCCTTCTCATCTTTAGGAATTAATGGGATTGACCAGACACTCCTCATTTGTTTATCCACATTTTTTAGTTTATCCTTAGGGTTATTCCAAATTTTCATCGCTTCATAATTAAAGGTGTGTTTCGATTCTTTTGATTTTCGAGCCCATAAAACGACCTCATGGCTATGAGTAAAATATTTACATGATAAATTAGGGGGAGCATTAGGTTTATACCATATTACATCATTGATGATGTCAAAATTATTTTTTTCCATGAGATATCCAACTTTATAAATATTATGTAAAGTGCCAGAAACCCACATACTCCCATTTTCCTTCAAGACTTTTTTACATGCTTTTAACCAAGAATCCATAAATTTCGTATCTTCATCGAATCCTTTAGATTTATCCCAAATTCCCTTATTTACGGAAACCATCTTGCCTGACTTACAAGTAACCCCATCATTTGATAAGAAATAAGGGGGATCAACGTAAATTAAGTCAAATTTTGTATTTTCTAACTGATTTAGTATTCTTAATGCATCACCAAGATAGAGAATAAAATCGGTTGCTTCAAAATATGGTTTTATCATTTTTAAACAAAAGAAATGAATAATAAACGTAATTGATTAGATAAACTAAGAAATTATAATATCTTTTAATTATTAACTTTAAAGTTTAATATTATCTAGTAATTAATATATAAGAAGAGTTTGTAAAAGAGAGATGGGAGTATGATAAATAAGCAAGAATTTGAAGAGCTTTTTAATCAACACCTTATTAAAGATATATCAGAAGAACAAATTGAAATTGTTTTATCAGGACAATATGGTAAAGCTCTTGAACTATTAAGAGATGCTGAAGCAACAGGTCTATTCCCCGCTTTAGTGGGGCCACCTGGGGTCGGCAAAACTATTCTATGTAGGTACTTCGCTAGTCTTAGAGCTAAAGAAAATAAGAATAAAAGCTTCAACTGGTTGACTATGGATGAAAGTATTAAACCCTCACATTTTCTTGGATCATTCGATCCAGCAATCACCTTGAAAAAAGGATTTGTACTGGAAGCGTTTAATCCCGGACCTTTATTGAATGCAATGTTAGAAGGTGGAACATTCCTTGCAAATGAAATCAACAGAGCAACAGAATACTCTCAAAATACTTTGCTAGAACCATTAGAAGAAGCTTCAATAGGAATTCCTCATTTAGGAAGGATAAAAGCCGATAAAGATTTCTTTTTTATATGCGCAATGAATCCGGAAGAGTTATCCGGGACTCATAGATTATCTGAGGCATTAAAAGATAGAATAAAAGTGTGGATAAAATTAACATACCCAGACAAATCAACCGAGCTAGATATTATAAGAATTAATTTACCTGAACATTTTCTTATAGAAGAATCTGAATTAGAATTAATCTATTCAATCATTAAAGAAACCAGACAAAATAAAGTTGATATAGAAATCCCTGCTTCTATTAGAGCGGGAATTGCTATAGCTAAATTGTTAGGAAGGAGGAGGTTTATTGAGAAAGAGAAAAATATAGAAGAGAGAGAATCGGTATATGTACATCTCTCTGAGATCGCTAGGCATGTCTTATTAGGTAGCATTAAACCTAAACCCGGTGTAAAGGTAGAGAATATAATAGAAACAATCATCCATAAAACTTTAGGGGGATAAATACTTGGGAGTCTTTCCTGAAAATCCATGTGAATTTGCTGTAGAATTTATAAGGCGGATGAGAAATCATCCAGATACTATTCAGATTCCTTCATCAAGACAAGTTTTGTCAATTCCCAAATTAATCGTGTCAAGATATTACCGAAAAGGTTTTATAACTCCAAGTGATTTTATCGAAATTAGTACCGTTACTTCATTTCCAGATAATCAAAAATTAGCAAAGGATATCGCATTTGAAGTTTTGTTTCCAAATTATAAAAAGAATATTCTAGAATCTTTCTTTAATAACGGAGATATTACTGATTTTGATAAAAAGGACATAAGTACAGAAATAAAAACCGAATTAGATAAATTGCAGGAATTAATTGATGAAATTGAAATGTCTCAATCAATTGACACTAATTTCATCGAAGAAATGGAAAAGTTTATGGAGACTCTTAACAGAAATAAAGATGAAGATCAAATAAAAGCAGCGATGAATTTTTTTAATGATAACTCGGAACTATACAAGGAAGAAATAAATTCTTTTAACAAGTTGCTCAAGGAAGCAAAAAAAAGGTTAATGCAAAGAATCAATTCTTTAGAACCAGATGATATAAAAGCAGGTCATTCTTTAGGATTAGACGATTTAATTCAACAAAAGTCAAAACGATCATGGGAAACCTTAACGAGCAAAGCCCTTTCTGGTGAAGAAATTACTCATGATTTAGAGGATCTAATTCAATCTGGGAGATTTGAAGATTTGATTCAATCGATTAAATATCTAGATAAAACAAAAGCAGTATCTAACGATTATTTACAAAAACTAAAGGATAACCTAAAAAATCAAATAGAGAATCTGGATCAATTGTTTAATGCTTCCAAAACATTAGGGGAAACACCTAATTTTAATTTAGATGATATTTTGAGCCGGTCACTAGAATCTTCTTCATTTGAACATAATTATAATTTAGCAAATTCGCTAGATCAATTCTATGGAACAAACTTAAGGGCATCGCTACTTGATATGTTTAATCAACAAAATAAAAATTCTAAAATGAATCTATCTCTTGAAACATTAACTAAAACAGCATTTGCAAATAAGTCATGGAATTCAGTATTTAACCAAGCACTTCAAAATGCGATAAAAGAAGCAATGACCCAAAACAAAAAGTACGAAGCATTCAAATCTTTAACTAACCAATTAAATCAACTCGCAAATAGTTGTCAAAATTTACATTGTAGTCAAAAGATGGGGCAAACTCTTCCTGATCTTACCAATTTAACGTTACAATCAAGTGAATCTCCCTCTCAATTAAAAAATGTAGTAGAGTTCCTACGGAAGATAGGCTTAAATCCCTTATCAGATGATATCAAGAAATTAGGTGATAAGCTGAAAATGCCCGAAGAGGAGATTTATGAACTTATTGAACCAAATTATCAACTGTTAAAGAAATTAGTTGAGAAAAAATCAGCAGATTTTCAGCGATTAAGCAATCTATTGAGCCAAATTCAGGATCAATTAAACCCCGAGAGAATTAATGAATTAATAGCTAGCGCTTTAGCTTCTGACAATAGAGACGCGTTAGGAGCTTTAGGAAATTTCAATTTAAGTCAAGCATTAGACGGTGCACAAAAGGTGGGAGGTAAAGAAGCCCAAGATAAAATGATATCTTGTTTATCAGCAGGGAGTGGGGAAAATTTAATCAAGCAGTGGTTTCTACATAGAGATAAGTTACCACAGAACGCTAAAGGAAAAGTTAAAGAATTAGCAAAGAAAGTATTAATTGAATTAGGTATATATTATTCGCGTGCTCGTTTGGGAAGTTCTACAACGGGACCCATCCCAATAAATCTTGTAAGGCCTTATTCAATAGGGGATGACTTTGAAAATATCGATCTCGAAGAAACTATATATAATATATTAGAAAAGGGAAAAAAACTTGATCATATTAAGTATGATGATTTTTTCGTTTTTGAGACTGCTAAAGGTCTAAGAACAGCATGTTTTGAACTTGATATTTCTGGTAGTATGTCTGGTGATAAACTTGCGTATATGAGCATTTGTGTAACAATGCTATGTTATGGAATGCGTAAAGACGAACTAGGGATCTCATTTTTTGAATCCAACACTCATGTATTAAAAGATTTAAACCAAAAAGTCGATTTAGAAAAATTAGCAGACGATCTTCTCTCTGTATCAGCTCGAGGAGGTACTCAAATGCAAAGTGCTTTAGAATGGGCAAACAAACAATTTAAAGAACATTCATATTCGCGTGAAAAGCTAAATGTATTATTTACCGATGCAGAAATTTTTGATCTTCGAGAATGTTTGCAAGAATTTAGAGTTATGCGCTCTCTTGGAGTAGATTTTATTCTAGTTTGCCCCGAAGCTTCCTACAATCTTAAGGAAGCTGATAAAATAGTAAAGGTTGTAGGTGGACAGCTACTCACAATAAAAGATTGGAATGAATTTCCCAAATTAATCTCAGAAATTATCAAATCGAGATTTTAATTATTAAAATGACAGAAAAATCTATTTCAACCTTAATAATCGAAAAATTTGGTTCAGATTTTTATCAAAAAACTCTAAAATTCCCCAGCAATAAAATCAATGTTTTTTTTGTAAGGGATGAACCATTAAAAATCAGATCTATAGTCCTAGATAATGATCGAGAGTACCATCTTATTGTTGACGAAAAAAATAATGAAATATTTCATGATTGTCCACCATTTCTAATCCATTCAGAACGGGAAAAAAAAATATGTGTGCACTTCCTTAAATTTCTGATGATTATTAAAACTCAATTTTCTAAAAAGATTTTACAAAATTTAGACGATTATTCCTTTACCTCTGATGATCTTGGCTCAAAAAAAAAGGGAAAAAACTTTGAAATATTAGCTAATAACTGTTTTGAAGGAAATAATTGTGTCGATGCCTTAAATTATTTGAACAAAGCAATCATAAGTCAATATAACAATGAGACTATAATTGAAAATTTTTTAACTTTAGCAATAGATAATAATCTCTTCATTGAATTTTTTGAATTTTTGGAATATGGTTATGACTATGAATTGAGTGAATATTTTCTTCAATATAATAATATTATTGAAGGAGGTTTTCGAAAGTTCTTGAAAGCTATTAACCAATATTCTTTTTATAATATTTTGAAAATAATTGAATCAATAGAGAGAATAACAGAAGTTACGGGTATTTCATTAATTAAAACTCAAATTAATAAGTTGAAGAAACTCTTAGGGAGCAATCATTTTAATAATCAATATTTTTCAATTTATATGATACTCAAATATAAAGCAGATCTACTAGAATCTAATGAAAATTTTGAAGAAATTATATCTCAAGATAAAATTTTTAAACTTCGTAATGAATTGGTTAATTATTTCAAATCTGAGATTGATAATTTCTGTTTAATTGATAAACTAAAACTTATGAAAAAACAATTCAGGATAATAGGGATTCCAAAAGCATCATTTAACTACGAATATAAAAATTACAAGCAAGAAATAAAGCAATTAGAAAAAAAATTATATCTGAAAAAGTTTTCATTTTTAAAATTACTCATGGAAAAATATACCATAAGAGTTACAAAAGTGGACTTTAGAAAAAAAAGGAATGCATATTTGGTTAATCACGATGAAGAAAATTTAAAAAATCC
>JBHLOF010000035.1:0-35260 GCA_048940805.1 Promethearchaeota archaeon | reverse complement strand
AATATCGGGACTTTTCTTTGAAAAATTTGGGATTGAACAAATATCAAAGTGGAAGGGAAAATTAGATAGTTTTAAATCATTCGAAGATACCATTGAAAACTGTATAAATGAGAATAAAGTAATTGAGCAAACTCAACCAGATACAAAAGCTTTTGATTGGTTAACAAGTTTTGAATCAGAAGAAATTAAAGAAATAAATGAAGACATGGAAACAAATAACTCAGAACCAGAATATTACTCTATTATTCCAAGTTTTATTAGCTCCAGTTCAAAAGGAATAGATCCAAGGAATTACTTGACAGGAGATACTTCATACAAAGTTTATGAAAAGATTGACGGGTTAAAATCTATTAATCAAATTACACTCGAACTAAGTATGGAGCAAAACAAGGTTTATAATATATGCAAGAATCTCGTTAAATTGGGATTTATTTCCCTTAATTGATTGATGTAATTTTAGGATATATATTTTTTACCACAAATTGCTATTTATTATTACAAATATATATAAATTTACAAAATGTGTTATAAATAACACAAAAAAGGGAAATGGTGTAAGAGATATTTCTTTAACAAATCCACCAGTATTTAATTCAAGTTCGATCAATGTTCTGATTGATACGTTGAAAGAAGCTACTGGTTTAAAATTTGGACAATATCAAAGGAAATTTCTTGAAAAAAGAATCTCTTTTAGAACCAAACATTTGAATTTAAATATCAATGAATATATTAAATATATTCAAAAAAACCCGATTGAGGTTGATTTATTCTTAGATAAATTTACTATCAACTATACCTATTTTTTTCGAAATCTTCAGGTTTTTGAAAATTTTGAAAAGTTTATCAAACTATATGTTAAAAAAAATACCAAAAAGGATTTGAAGATTTGGTCAGCCCCTTGTGCGACTGGTGATGAACCTTATACATTAGCAATGATTCTTGATAATTTAAAAAAAAATGACAATAATTTTCCCAATTTTCAAATTGTTGCATCCGATATCGATAAGAATGCTCTTAGAATTGCAGAAGAAGGAATTTATGGAGAATACGCTGTACATGAAATGCCCAGCTATTATTTAAAAACTTATTTTTCAGAGAAAATAACCGAACTAGGCCCAAAATATACTATAAAAGATAAAATTAAGAGAAAGGTCGAATTTGTTCAAGAGGATATTATTCATGACCATAAAAGGAATAATATTTATGATGTGATTTTTTGTCGTAATTTCTTCATTTATATTAATCAGATTGCTCGTAATGATTTGCTTAGAAATTTAGACAAGAGAATTTATGATGGAGGATTACTTGTTTTAGGGGGTTCCGAGAATATAACAAGAGAAAATTCAATTTTTAATACAATTAGCATAAGAGACCACTTTTATATTAAAAATTTGATGAGTAAGTCCGAATCATATAGAAATATATTTGAGACATTATTTATGAGAAATGGAAGGAAAAACACAACTAAAACAGAATATTCATCAAAAATGATACAAGTAAATAATGAAATAAAAAAGAAGGTCACATTTCTTAATAAAACCATTAATATTCCAAAATTTAAACCAAAGAAAGAGAGTCTAGAGAAAGAAAAGAAAAAAGAGCAATTGGTAAAACCTTCATTGTTTGAACCAGCAGAGGTTAGGTTTACAGGGCTAATAGTAAATAACGAAGTTAATAATGAAGTTCCAAAGGAAAAGCCTTCTGTTCAATTAAGTAGTATATCTCAAGAAAATCTTAGGCAACGAGAAGAAATTCTTGAACAGAAAGAAAATATAATCGAAGAAAAGTTTAAAGAATTAGAGGAAAAAT
Organism: Promethearchaeota archaeon; assembly: GCA_048940805.1. Taxonomy (GTDB): domain Archaea; phylum Asgardarchaeota; class Lokiarchaeia; order Sigyniarchaeales; family SOKP01; genus Loki-b32. The sequence goes on along the minus strand of JBHLOF010000035.1, from coordinate 33,451 downwards.
ATAAAATTCTAGAAAAAGATAGAGAAGAAATCACGAAACTCTTTACGGAGATAAATGAAAAAGAAAAAGAAATTACAAATCGTTTATTAATATTAGAACGTATTAAAAGGCAAATTGAGCAAAGAGAAAGAACTTTAAATTTGAGGGAAGAACAATTAGAAAAGCGATTAACGCAAATGAAACAATATTCTAGAAAAATGATGCGACAAGAAATCCAATTAAATAATACTTCGATAAAATCATCAAACACCAATCTTGATGAGATGGAAAACGCTAACATTATGTTTGAAGAGCAGAGAATGGATCGTGTAAAGGATCTTGGAAATATGAAAGAGTTAAAAATTAAGATGGGATATTATGGTTTAATTCATTCCTTTGATAAAAATACAATAGCAACAAAATTTCAAATTGAAGGACTCGGTTCGGGGATAGGATTAATCTTAAGAGATCCTAAAAATCATGTTTTTGCTATGTCTCATATTTCTTTACCTAATTCCTCTGCTTCAAAACAAGGATATCATTTAATTTTTCCTCATACATTCGCAGACACATCTGTGAAAGATTTATTTAACAATTTATTATATAATGGGGCTAGTAGAGAAAATTTAAAGGCTTTATTAGTTGGTGGAGCTAAATTATTTTTGGATTATGATATGACTTATCAAGAAAATATTGATACGGTAAAAAAGAAATTACAGGAGATAGAAATTGAGATCGAAGCTGAAGATATTGGTGGGTTAAGTGAAAGATCTGTAATATACGACACTATTAATGATTCTTTATTTGTTAAAAAAACTTGGGAATTTGAATATCGAAAAATATTTTAATTTCTTTTGAAAATTAATATCTAAAGATATCAAAAATCCAAGCCTTACCGCCTGCTTTATTAATTGCAGAAGCGACTTCTTTTTGTTTCCCTGGTGCAATAGCAACCATACACCCTCCTCCACCAGCACCCATTTGTTTTGCCCCTAACGCCCCAGCTACAATTGATGCATTGCATAATTTTCTAATTTTTTTTGTATCAGCCTTAAGAACTGCTTCCTGTTGTTGCTGGATATTCATTAGTTCACCTAACTTATCATAATCTGCTTTTATAATTGCATCTTTTGCTTCAACAACACATTTTTCTATAAGATTAAAAGCTTTCAATGTAGTCTCATCTTTTTCTTTAATCTGGTTTTTAACTCTATTTAATATTGAGGATGATTTCCGTTCTTCCATAGAGTCCCCAACAACTACGGGCATTTCATCAACATCCAAATATTCGATTTTGGGATTTTCGTCAGTATGTATAAAGACAATTCCACCAAAAGCTTCAGTATATTGATCCAGGCGACCACATTGAATATTAAGATCATGATTCTCCCCGACGTATGCTAATTCTGCAATTTCCTTCTTTGAAAGCTGTAAACTATATGCTTTATTTATTGCTTTAATGAACCCTATAGATAAAGCCGCTGATGTAGATAGTCCAGCTCCTATAGGAATATCTGAATCTACCTCCAAATAAAAAGCCTTATTTATGTATGTTTCTAATCTCTTATAAAGTGCGCTCCAGTAAGATAGGTCAATATTGATTGGAGGAGACTCCCCTAACTTAAATTTTATTCTTTCGTTTGTATTATGACTATAGAATTCAATGATATCACCATTTCTTTCTTTATATTTTATAGTCATCATTAAGTCTATCGCCATACCAATAACAGGTTTACCTAAAAGGTCAACCTTATCACCCATCAAACAAATCCGGCCTGGAACCTTTACAGTAACATCAGCTTTCATGCTATTTGAACCTCGGTGCTATTATTTAAAATTATAAGATTAAAATCCAAGTTTAATAAGTAGGAAATCACTCGAAGTTTTATTTCCGTTTCTGCTGAAGCTTTTTCCTTTTCCGCTCAGCCTCATGAATTTCTTCATCTAATTCACTTAATTGGGAATCAGCTCTACCTTCCAAATTAAACCGTCCAAAAATTTTACTTTCTTCATGTTCACCGGTTTTTGATATTTTTTCGAATGAAAGATCTATAGGTAATTCTTGATTTAAGGCTAAGTTTATGAAGTTGATAAAACCTATATGTTTGCTAGGACTTATCGGGAATTTTATAATTATTTCTTTATTTTTCTTTGTTTTCGTTTTTAAAATTAATCTTAACTTCAACGATTTTCGATCTCTTTGCGGTTTATATTAGTTGAGTGAATTGATTATGTATTTAAAATAATTAAAATAAAAAAACTATGGTATTTTATAATGTGGAATATATTTTAAGTTAACTTACTCAAGAATAATAAGAAAATTGCCATCAAAATATCGATTGAGGTATATATTTAAACCAATTATTAGAGTAATAGCAAAAGGATTAATTAAGATTCGAGTTTCCCCAAATCTAGCTACTGTTTTAATGCTTGGTTTTTCGATTTTGAGTTTTATTTCAATAGGATTCTATGAGAATCTTCTATTATTTTCACTTTTTGTGTTTATCACGGGAATTATGGATGGATGTGATGGAGTTATTGCACGATTGACAAATAAATCTACAAAATTTGGGGCATTTTTTGATTCTGTAATGGATAGGATTTCAGAGTTTTTCATATTTTTTGGATTATATATATTTAGAAAAGCTCAATATCTCTGGAATCTATTTGATATGAAACTAATAATTATTATTACTTTCTTAGCTTCGATTATGATCAGTTACGCAAGAACACGAGGAGAAAATTTCCATAAAGGAGATTTTGATATCGGACTTATGGCACGATCTGAACGATTATTTTATTTAGTCGTAACTATGATGCTCTCGTTTTTTTGGAATTTTACAAATGAGTTTCTTTTCTTATTTATGGTGCTTGTTTTAAGCACCTTTATATTTAGAACGATAAAGATTTATAAATTCATTAGAAAAGGAGATTAAAGCTAAAAGACGGGTTAATAAGAACTAGTCATTATTTCTCGTAAACTCTATTCTCACTCGATCTCCATCTTTTAATTTTAGGGTTTCTCTTAAATAATCTTTTGCCAAGATTTCAACAATATTTTTTTTATGGTGTGTTCTTTTAATTTTTAATATTGCTGAACTCACTTTTACATCTTGATTATCTAATCTTGAAACCGCACAGTTAAAACATTCCACATCACCATACGTACGTCCTACTTTCCGATCCTCAAATCCTTCGATTCTTACAGGAATTCGATTTTTTAGATTTTCTTCTAATAATTCTTTATTTAGATCGCTTAATTGTAAGTTCAATGTTCCAAAAAAGGGTCTGAATTCCAGTTTTTTTTGGAATTGTTCCAAGTATCCAGGAATTCTAACGTAAAATCCACCTTCCCCCATTCCTTCAGTTACTTCACCAACAATCAAAATATCTTCTAAAATTTGTTTTAAATTCTTATACATCGTGAGAATTACATCAGCGCCCTTCTTAGTAATTCTTATTACTTGTTCCTTTCCAACATTTTTCCTTTGAATCCAACTCATTTCTTCCAAATTATTTATTCTTCGAGAGGCTGTTTGTTGAGATAAATCTAAAATCTTTCCAAACTCAGTACTATTTATATGAATAGCTTTCTGACTACCTATATTTTGACAAAGGTGATAAAGAGCAAACCAATTGGCATAATTTTCTTGGTTAATTTCTTTGTTATTTTTCATAATTACCTTTTATCTTATATTTTTTCTACATTTTTCAAAAATTTTCTGTTTAATTAAACTAGAGCTATGCAGTTCAAATTTTTCATAATATGTTTCAAGTCTTCTAACTTCAACATTATTTAAACCCCTTTCTTTTAGACCTTTCTTAAGAATCTTAACACTATACTTTTGATCTGGGCCCAATAAAACTATATCTGGTTGAATTTCCTCAACTGTTTTCAACGTGTCATTATCATGTCGCCCTAACTTTGCATCCTTGACATTCTTTATACTTTTCATTACTGCTAATCTTTGCTCCTCTGGAATAATTGGAGCCTCTCCCGAATAGATCTCTCGATTTTTATCTGTAGCTACAATGACATAAACGTCTCCAAGTTTTGCGGCTTCATTTATTAAAAATATATGCCCAGGGTGTAATATATCAAATGTACCAGCAATTAATACTTTTTTGGCTATTTCGATCACCTAGCTTCATAACTATACTAAATTTTCAATTCCCGTTTTCAAAACATTGTTTTAAATCATCCATTTGAATGGCAAGAGAAATATCTCCCCTTGTTTTTTCAATAATATTTCTAGCAACATCAACTTTATGTCTTAAATCCTGAGTTACCCCAACGGGATAATCAACAGAAAATAGATTTGAATAAATTTCGTCCATGCTTTCCAAAATATCATTTAATTCATTTGTGTGAGAATATCTGATGTTATCTAAGGCATATCTTCTTAATTCACCAATAACATCAGCCAACCCTAGAGCAAAATTAAGAGGGCTAATTTTCAATTCTGAGGGTGTAGGAATTTCTTCACCACTAATAATTGAGTAAAATACTATTAACTCGGTATATTCTTGTTCTGGTGTCTTCAAAAATTTGGAAAACACAGCAGGATAAATATTGACTAACTCTGTTAATGTCTCAAGATCTGTTCCGATTTTATTTTTTTTCTCTTGGAATATACCGAATTCTTTCCTATGTATATGTTTAATACCTACACTGCAATTTCGAACGATGTCTCGAGATAAGCGTAAAATCTTTTCTCTGTTATTATAAAGAGTGTCGAATAATTCAGATATTTCTGAAAATGCTTTTTTAAGGTTCATGATGCTGTAGATAAATTTTAGTAACAATTAAGTTGAATTTATAATTATATATCAGAAGTAAGCAAAATATTTAGAATTTATTATAAATTAATAGAAATCAAATATAAAAGTTGGTTTTGAATGAAAATTCTATTAATTCATTCTCAAAATGTAGAGGTCACCAAAAATAAAGAAGCAACTTCAAATCCTCAAGAATTTGCTGAAGATATTATTAAAATGGACGGATTAATCTTAGTTTGTTATGTATCAGTTGAAGATCAGGATACTTATGATACAGATTTAATAGCACAGCAAGGTGCTAAAGAAATAGAGTCCGCAATTATCCAGATCACAGGTTTTCCAGATCAAATCAGACAAAAAAATGAGGAAATCCGGGAGTTCAATAGAAAAGTTGATAGAGGGGAAATAAAGGGGAAGCCTAGAAGATTACTTGAACTTATTAAAAAGAGGGATATGTATCGAGTAGATAAGGTTTTAGTATACCCATGGGCTCATTTAAGTAAGTTTCTTAGTAATGAAGCAACTGCAATGGAAGTATGTCCCAAAATTGCAAAATATTTAGGAGAAAAAGGTATAGAAGCAAAATTTTCTCCTTTTGGATGGTACAAATCATTTAAAATTAATTGTATTGGTCATGAAGTAGCTGAAATGTATCGTGATGTCAAATTAGCCATTACTCCTGAGGAAGAACTCAAAAATTCCGTCTTTAAATTAATTACCACATCTGGTAAAGAAATCGATCTTTATTTTGATGAAAACCAGAAGTTATTACCTCCTAAAGAGATAAAAGATGACAACTTCATTTCATTTTTAAGATCTGAGTTAGGTTCCAGAGTTGTAGATAAATCAATAGAACCTGTTCATATAAAAACGATGAAAAAATTTGAATTAGTAGATTTTGATCCTAATACTGATGCCGGTAACTTTAGATGGTATACTAAAGGTGTCATAATGAAAAACCTTATAAAGAATTTTATAGAAGACCGATTAATAGATTATGGTGCAATTTTAGTTGATACTCCAGTCATGTATACAGTAAAAAATAAGAAGTTAACTGCCCAGACCGCTCGATTTCCTGCTAGAAGTTATTGGGTTGAATCAGGAAAAGACAGATATTTACTGAGATACGCCAGTGATTTTCTTCTTTTTGATTTATTTTCTCAGATGAATTTGAAACCGCATTATCTTCCACTAAGAGCATACGAGTATGAGCAATATGCATTTAGACGCGAGCAAGAAGGAGAATTATCAGGATTAAGAAGACTTCGTGGATTTACAATGCCAGATATGCATACAATGTGCAAAGATTTAGAATCTTCTGTTATTGAGTTCAAAAAACAATATGAATTAATAAAAAACTTAGAGAAGGATTTAGGAATAAATAGTTATGTTATTTTTAGAGCAACTCAGGAGTTTTACAAGGAAAATAAGAGTTGGATATTAGATTTAGTTAAATCAGAAAAAAATCCAACCCTTTTAGAGCTTTGGGATGATAGATATTATTATTATATATTGAAATTTGAAAGGAATGTATTGTCTGCTCAAGGAAAGAGTGCTACTTTGGCGACAAATCAGATAGATGTGGAGAGTTCCTTGGAGTATATGATGGATACTGACGGTATAGAAAGGCAAAAATATAATATATCTTTTACAGATACTGATGGCAAATTGAAACATCCGATAATTCTTCACAATTCTCCAACTGGAGCTGTGGAGAGAGTTATATGGGGATTAATAGAATCTGCCATCCGAAATAAAGAAACAATAGTACCAGGGTTTAAGACTTGGTTATCTCCCATTCAGGTGCGAATAATAACTGTTTCTGATGATCAAAACACCTATGCTGAAAAATTGCTTGATATCATTAATGGGCAAGACTTTAGATGTGACTGGGATGATCGAGAAGAAACAGTTGGTAAAAAAATAAGACAATCAGAAATTGATTGGATACCTTATACTCTTATCCTCGGTAAAAAGGAACACGATAATCAGACCATCTCGATTCGAAAAAGAATGATTGGTGAACCATTTGGTCTAAAAAAACAGACTTCAGAACAGATAAATGATGTCAAACTAGATAAATTCTTCGAAATGATTGAAGATGATACAAGGGACTTTCCTAAATACAAATTACCGAAACCATTTAGAAAATTCTCGACAAAGGTTTATTTTAGAAAATGAATAAAATTAAATGTATTATTTTTGATTTAGGAGGAGTTATTATAGATTTTGATTTCTCAAATTTTTATAATAACATAATTTCTCAATCTCCGTTAAACAAACCTCAAACTCCTATTATGTTGGAATTTTTTCGTCAATCAGATATTTATCATCAAGGATTGATGAGTGATACGGAATTCTATCAATTAGCCTGTGATGTACTCCAAGTTTGTGAGATTGATCAAGAAAATTTCTTTTCTGCCTTTAATAGCATAATTTCAGGATATAATCCTGATATTGTTAAACTTATAAAAAAAATTAAGGATAACTCAGATTTAAAACTTCTATGTCTATCGAATATTAACTCTAGCCATTGGAAATTTCTTCTGAATCAGAACTGGGAATTCTTTGATTATTTCGATCAATTAATTTTGTCTCATAGAATCCATTTGACTAAACCAGATCGAAAAATTTTTCAGTATGCAATTAAAGTTGCAGGTTGTAAACCTGAAGAAATTGTGTTTATTGATGATGGTGTAAATAATATCCGTTCGGCAAAGGAATTGGGAATAATAGGATTAAAGTTTATAGATATGAAAACATTGGTTGAAGAACTCGAAAATTTAGAAATTATATAAGAATATAGAATTCAAACTAGTAGTATCACATTTCTCCTGCATCTTGAAGGCAAGCTCTCGCTACCATTTCAAATGCTTTCTCGACATTCTCTCCTGTCTTAGCAGAAGTTTCAAGGTATTCACATCCTAATCTTTTAGCGAGATCTTCTGCTTCTTCTCGATCTACTTCTCTTTCCAAATCAACTTTGTTTCCTAATAATAACATAGGGATAGTTCTCTTTACGGTCTTCTTAATTGAACTAATCCATCCCGGAATTTTGAGAAGTGTTTGGCTTGAAGCTAAATCAAAGACACCAAGGGCACCATTACTTCCCTTAAAATAAATTGTTCGAAGTTTGTGAAACTGAGGTTGCCCACCTATATCCCAAAGGAGAAGGCGAACATTTTTTCCATCAATATCAACATCTTTTATCAAAAAGGTACTTCCAATTGTTTTTTTTAATCCTTCCTTAAAATAATCCTTAATATAGCGTAATAATAGGCTCGTTTTTCCTACTCCACCCGGCCCGAAAAGGGTAACCTTGAATTTATACTGACCAATCCCCGACATCTTTCATCCTTAAATGTTTGCTGTAATATTCAAATAAAATAGATAATTTTACTTTTATTCATTAATTAGAGGTAAAATGAATATAAATATCAATAAATTGTTTGATTATAAATTTAATTATCTTTTCAAGATATTTATATCTTTATAATAACGCTTATTGTATTTTTATCTTCACTTTTTTTATGAAATCTTTTTCAAGAATTTCTCATTTTTTTCCACCGCTTCCGATTTTACTCATTATCCATTCGGGGGTGCCAACACCATTGAAGAATTTCAACCAAATATACATCAGTAATCCTAAAAATCCACAATATCCGACCCAAACAATAGGATAAAAAATAATTGAAAATTGACCACTATATAATGGAAGGAATAAATATTGAATTAAGAAAAGCGAAAGACTGGTTTTACCGTAAAAAATTACAAATTTTATTGCATCATTTCTTTTATTTTTGATATCAATAATATAAAAACATACCGCTATAAGAATAAACGCTACACCAAGATTGTAAAACATGTTATGAGCTGAAGCTCTTATCATATAGAGTGGCATTCCTGCAAATTGGACATAATTTTGCATATTAGCAATGCTGAGTAATTGTATATGTAAATATTCAGATTCTACTATAAAACCAGGCGATGTAATATTGCCAGGCTTTAAACGCGCTAGACCTGTTTCCCATATCTCGAATGATGCTCCTCTTGGAATAATTATTAATATACCTGTTAATACTAATATGATTCCAGAATACATAAATATTCGAAAAAGTTTGTAATACGATTCTTTGGTTCCTTTAATCATCGCTTCATAAAGGAACTCTCCAAATATTGTGGATATGAAACAAATTGCCAAGTTTGGCAATATTGGAACTTGAGGGAGTGGGGATGTAATTATAAAGTGCAAAACATAGATTACTCCATTAGTGTCCTTAAATGCATAGAGCACATCACGAATCCAAGGGGAAAAATAGATTATTATGGCTCCAATTATAGCTCGTGTTATTTTACTCAGTTTTAGCGCATAATATGAAAATATTTGAGAAAATCCAATAAACATCAAGATATTCCAGCCCCAAAGGTTTGCTGGAAAAGAAACATTTATGTTTGGGTCAACAGTCATTAGTGATATTGGATTCATGAGAACTCCGATTATAATAATCACTAATCCTCTCATTAATATCCCATTACGAATTACCTTTTCAGGTAATTGTCCTTTTTTCCTTCTGGCACTGAAAATTACACTTAAGGCAGATAAAAATACAAACAAAGAAGGTCCTAACACATCCATAAATGCAAAAACAAGACCGTATACATAATACCAATCACTATCGAACCAGCTAAGTGCTCCATGAGCTAAAACTATCCAGATAATCGCAAATCCTTTAACATAATCTATTGAAGCAATTCTCTTTGATTTATCATTAATAATTTCATTGTTAAAACTTTCTTCAATATTTATTGACATTATAGAACCTTTCGAATTTGAGAAATGAGAGAATTTATTTCCTAACTAAATATAAGTATATATTTATTTGAAGATTGAGATAATAAAAAACATTTTCATTGTTATTGTTTTTTAGAATAAAAGTAGTGTAGGGATTAAATATTCTATGATCTAGCAGAAATCTTAGAGGAAATCCTCTGAATTTTTATCGACATTATGTACAAAATATATAATTAAATAGTAATATAGGATGATCAACAAGATTAATCCACCTAAATTAATAGGAAAAATCTCATAAGTTAGAAAGAAAATCCCCCAAAAAACAACCATTAGGATTGATAAAAGGTAATGAATAAGCTTAATTGATTTTATTTTTCTAAATTTTTCATGAATAATAATGAAAATTATTAGAAAGGGGGCTAAAACTACGAGATGGTGTGGCCATGAATCGAAATATACAATTAACATAATCAAATATCCTGATAAATACCCAATTAGTAATTTATGAGATTCTTTTTGATATAAAACAAAATAATAATACATTGGTATAAAAAATATTATAAGTAGTGCGAAAAATACTAGAAATCCGTTAAGTTTCAAGCCAATTATATCGAATATGATTAAGAGAATTCTTGTTAAGCTGAATGAAGGATTGATCTCCAGTTCTCCTCCTAAATTATATGTATATCTACCGGCAAGGTTTACGTATATAAAATCATTCAGCATATTAGGATAGATTATAAAGAAAAATGCAGAAATTAAGACTAAAGTTAAGGGACTAACTAATCTTAATAGTGCTTGCTTAAATTTAATCTGAAATTTTCGCGTCTTTTTGTTAAAATTAATAATTATTATGAAAGGTAATAGCAGAAGAAGGGTTGGTTTGAGTAAAATACCACATCCTAGCATCAACCCTCCTAAAAAATCATATCTCTTTTTTTCTTTTAGAAAAAAATAAAAGGAACCAAGAGTAAAGAATAAAACCAATATATTTATTTGCCCTAAGAAATAATTCATAAATTGTGGAAGCATAATTAGATATATAGCATTTTGATGAAGAATTGATTCGTTTTCTGGATTAATAAAGATATTTTTAAAATTATTGCAATTATAAGAGAACCTTATTTCTCTATATTCAGTTTGATATTTCTTAATTATTTTATAGATCAAGTAAAGGTTAAGAAAATTGAGAAAAAAATTGAATATTTGAAATACAAAATAACCTAATTCTAAACCCAATAAGGAAAAAGGGGTGAAAAAGAAAGCAGAGATGGGCAGATACCTAAATGGAAATAAGTAAAGGGAGGGATTATATAAATTGGGTAAATCTTCTAAAACAATTATCCCTGCATGATAAAAAGATAGATAGTCATTATTATTGATATTCATTAAGCTACTATCTAGAAAATAAAAAAATGTAAATGTTATAATAAGGTATATTAGATTCGTAATTAAGGCTATAACAAAGAAAATTTGAGTTTTATTCATCAAATATCAAAAATTATCTTTTTGTAAATGGAATAATTTTGTTAATAATTGAAAATATGGATTTTGATTATAATTTTTTCATAAAATCTTCCATCTTTTTAACTTTCTCTCTTTTTTTAATTTTATTATAGACTTTTTTAGTCGTTTTCTTAACTGCTTCACCTGATTTTTGACCTATTCTGCCGATTTGAACCATTATCCATTCAGGAGAACCTACCCCTTTCGCGTATTCCATCCAAATATACATAAAAATACCTAAGAATCCAATATAGGAAAAGCTTATAATGAGGAAGAAGGGTATATTATATTGATTAAAAAATAAGGGGATAAATAAAAAGTGAATAAGAAACAAGCTAAGAGATGTTTTCCCTAAGTAGATTAATACATTTGTAACGTCATTTAATTTATTTTTAATATCTATAAAGTAAAAGAAGATCGAAATTATCAATAATGCAGCACCTTGATTATAGAACATATTCGCACTCGTTCCTCTTATTAAAAAATTAGGCATTCCAGGGATATGAAAAAAAGTCTGTTGATTTGCATAAAGTAAATTTACTAAATGAGGGTATTCAGAAAGACCACCAATAACTGATGCTGGCGTTTCTAAGGTCCATCCAGGTTCCCAAAAAGCTAAATTTATTCCTGCTGGAAAGAATGCAAAAATCCCAATACAAATAAAAATGATACCCCACACAAAGAATATTCTAAATAAACCAATATATGCATCACTTGTTCCTTTGTTCATTGCTTCATAGATATATTCACCAAAAATTGTAGAGATAAAAGCAATTGAAATCCATGGAAGTAGCGTTAAATGAGGAGTGGGGGATGTAATTATGTAATGGAAAATGCTTAAGAAAATGTTTCCTTCAACTTTTCCAAAATAAAGTACGGCTCTTAACGAGGGAGAGAGAAGGATTATTAAAATCCCAATTATAATGCGGTTTAACTTTTTAATTTTTAAGATATAATAAGCAAAAATTTGAGAAAATCCAATAAACGTAATAATATTCCACCCATATATAGCGATCTTTATTTCTCCTCCCTCAATGATTAAAATATTCGTTAACATTCCGATTACAATCATCACAATCCCACGGGTAAAAACCCTGTTCCGTATAATTTTTGGATGAACAATACCTTCCTTCCGTTTAATGCTAAATATTACACTTAGAGCTGAAAGGAAGACAAATAAAGAAGGACCTAAAATATCTAATAAAGCAAACATTATTCCATAAATATAATAAGAATCTGGTGCTAACCATCCACTCGCAGTATGAGCTAATATAATAAAAATTATTGCGAATCCTTTCACAAAATCTATTGACTGAATACGTCTGGGTGATGCATAATCTTTAATATCCTCAAGAGGAATTTCTTGTCTTAAATAATTGAAAAGAGGTGGTGATTCTGTATCGATTTCAGTTTCAATTTGAGAAGCCATTTCAACCTTTCTTTAGAGTTTGATGGATATTATTAATCTAAGAAAAATTAATATTTTCAAAATTTATTTAAATATTATTCTTTTGGAATTTTTATAGTTTGTTAAAAAGTTAGTTCAAAATTGATTGATTTTTTATGCAATTGAAAAAGAACTTTGTGAGTTTTTTAATATTAGGAATAACTGGCCCTATTCTTTTAATTATTTCTGAATTTTTTCCATGGTTTTCAGAAAATAATTTAGCTGAATTATTTGTAATACTTACATCGGTACAAATTGAAAACTCATTTTTATTCCTCTTTCCATTAATTAGTGGGAGCATTTGCTTGATAGCCAACATGTTATTAATAATAAGTGATGAACATAGAATTAAAACAATAATTATATCTTTAGTAGGCATAGGTTTTCAACTAGTTTTTTTTATCGACTATATTTCTCAAGAAATAGATTTCGTATCTAATGCTGGTGTTGGGGTTTATATTGGGAGCTTTGGGTTTTTTCTTATTATTATTAACATTATAACTATTTTATCCAGAAAGGAAAAAGACCTAGGAGGTTAATTGACTATCAGCAAGGAAAGAAAACAAAATTACAAGAAAGATAGCCTTGATGCAGAATCCAGCTTTTATTATGCATTAAGTCATGAGATCCGCAGAAAAATAATAAAAATTATTGGAGATAATGAATTCACCTCTTTTACTCATTTAAAAAGGGAGTTGAACGTAAGTACAGGCACTATTTATCATCACCTTGAGACTTTATCAGATTTAATTGAACAAAAACAAGACAAAAAATACTATTTGAAAGAACTGGGAACTTATGCTTATCAATCATTAAAAGATAATCTGGAGACAATAAAAGCTCCTCATAGAGAATTTAAAAGTGAATTTTTAAATAAATTAATGGTTTTTACGTCAAAACGGTTTATTGTTTTTAATAAAAAAGATAGGATCTATACTCTTTTAATATCAATCGGGATCATTTTAATCGGTACGATTTTCTCGATTTTAAACGGATTCACATCATTCTTTTTGTTCTTTATTGAAAATAATGTGCAAAGTCTAGAGTTATTTTTACAGATTTTAATAAATGCTAGTTTTGTAATCAATTTTTTTGCTTTTTTTTTAATAGTTGAATTGATAGCTCGAATTATTTATAAAAGGTCTGAAAATACATTGAACTTCCTCGCATCATTTGCATTAATACAGTTTCCGATGATCATCTATCTAATCCTCCATTATGTCTTTAAAGTATTAGCTTTAAATAGTTTAAGTATTGTAAATTTCATCGATCAAGTTTTAATGATTGTCTTTCAAGTATGGTCATTATGGTTATTGTCTTATAGTTTGAGTGTTAAAAAAGGATTAAAAATAGAAACTAGCTTGATAATATCATTGCTATTACATTATGGTGGATTTACCCTAATTTTACTTACTTTTATTTAATATCAAATTCAAATTTTTTTAGTAGATTTTTAATTTCAAGCAATCTCTTCTTCGATTCTGAGAGATTTTTTGATTTAGTCGCGATAAAACTTGTAAAATGCTGTGAGTCAGTAAGCGATATAGGAGGAGTTACGAATTCTGGGATCTTTTTTATAAAAGCATCCAAAAGCGTCTTTTTTACCTCTTCAATTTTACTATCTCCGTTATAATCCATGTCAATCCTCGAGAAAAGGGAGTGATTTGTATATTTAATCTCATATTCATCAAAATTTTTTAATCTTGAATCAAGGATTAATTGAACAGGATTGATATTAATGGCATTTCTTAATCCGATATAAGATGTAGTCAATCTAGGATTAATTTCAATGAAAACAAGCTTATCATCTGATGTTCTGATGAAATCGATTCCAAAATATCCTAAAATAGGAGAAAAATCGACATTTTTAAACATATCATTAATTTGTTTCTCTACTATGGGATGATTTTCTATAGGTGTGGTACCACCAAAATATTCAGATACAAATTTCGCATTCTTTATATTTATCTCTTGAGAATTTACACTGAGTAATAACGGAGTTTTGAAATGAGAATTTTTGGAGCAGGTTTTCCCTATCAATGACATACTCAAATCAGTTCCCTTAATAAATTCTTGGATAATATACTTTCGCTTATCTTTATCATTTTTAAGAGATTTAAGAAAGAACCGGTTTAATTGATCTTGAGATTCAATATAATATATGGATTCTGCCCCAACTCCATCTTCAGGTTTAATAATCACCGGTTTTTTCAATTTATTGAATATATGCTGAATAAAACTATGATCTAAATGCATTTTCCTATGAGGTATTAAAAAAGTTTTAGGGGATGTAATTTTCTTTTCTTTAAAAAATTCATAGGTGCTCCATTTAGACATTCCAATTTTAATTCCCTCTAGGTTTGTGCTCAAAAGTTCAATTTTAGCGGAATTAGCTACTTTTGTTAACCTGTATAGTATTTTTGCAGATTCTGGGGCAATAATAAAGACATAATAACATGTTTTAGCAATATTTTTGAATTTCTTAAAAAAATTATCATTTTTGCTTGTGATTGCTAATTCGTCAACAAGCAAAAATTGAGCAAGGTGTTTAATTCTAAAATCTAACATTGTTATGATTTCAAAATTGAGAGATTTAAAATCTGAAATTATTGATCTTAACATCCCATAACCTTCACAAAAAAGTGAAATTGGTATTTCTACTTTATTAAACCCACCTCCAGAAACAAATTCAAAGATAAAAATTCTTTTGCTCTTCATTTTAGCTTAAAATCTAAATAATCTGAAATTTATAGAACACACATTTATAAAAAGATTATTATAGATTAGTTTTAAAATGATGGAAATATAATGTTAATTAACTCAACTCTAACGAAAAACGGTAAAATCGAAAGATGACTTTTTTTACTGAAGACGTAATGCAACGCATTAGGTATCTTCATTATAAAATTAAGAAGATTGAAGATGCGATTGTAAAAGAGGATGAATTTTTCAACCTTGATGACCTCAATTTAATTTTAGAATATACAAAAATATTGAATAGAAATTATCAAGGTGAGAATCATAAAGAAATTTTAGAAACATTAGACATCACTAATCACTTTTTAGATCCTCAAAATGACAGGGAAATTGAAATTAGTGATATTATGTTTGAATGTGCTCGAGTACTATGGGTTATGGCAAAAGCTTATTCACAACTCTCTGAGAAATATGAAGAGGATGATGAATGGGAAAATGCTATAATTTCTATGACAGAGTGTAGTAAGATATATAAGACTTCTGCTTATTTTAGTGCATCTGTGACCAACCAAAAAGTATTGGGGAATACATTACAATCTGAAAGTTTAGAATTACATTCGGAAGAATCAAGGATTTTAGCCCAAAGTATTGCAGCTTTACGTGAAGAATCTAATCGCAATATTTATTTTGCCTCAAAATTATACTCAGGTCTAAGTGTTTTATCAAAACGGTTGTTTTACTTAAAACAACATGAAGAGAAAAAGAAACAACAAATAAGAGCTCAATTTCATTATGATATGGGAAAAGCTTGTTTTCTTAAAGCCCAAGCTTCTTTAGAATCATCAATAACAAATATTAATAAAGAAAAAATCCAAAAACTAAAACAAAAAGCTCTGTGGTACTATATAAAAGCTAAAGATATTTGGGAAGAAATGCAGAAAAATCTTACACTTTCGGAGCAAGAGAAAGAGAGTATTAATTTGAATTTAACAATTGTAGAGGATAATATTAAGGAAAACGATATTGAACAATTAGATTATGATGAGATAAAAAAAATTCAAGATCCAGAACCAATAATTATTATACCCGAAAATTTAGCACCTTTTGTACCTAAAAATATCATCTATTTGACAAAGTTCGTACCCAAAGATCTGAATGTCAAAAGATTTAAGGCATATCAGAGGAAAAAACTTGAAGAAAAAATACCGTACAGTAAAAAAGAAAAATTAATAGATCAAAAAGCAGGAGTAGTTCGAACCATTAATGAATTAAAATTATTAAAAGAAAACAACGAGATTGAAATAGAGAAATTTGCGGAACTTATGGAAAAATATTCAACCAAGCTAGAAATGATTGATTCTGCGATTCAGAAATTAGCTAAAAAATAATACTAATTTTCTCTAGTTCCAAATATTTCTGAATTTAACTTTTTATTCAAAGTAACCTTTTTTAAAGCATGTCTGAACAAACTGCAATTTTGCTTTATATTAAAAATATGTTAGCAGACCTAATATACATTAATGGAATTATCGCAACAGAATTGATAAAAGTAGCGGAAGATACTGCTACTATT
This sequence comes from Promethearchaeota archaeon, assembly GCA_048940805.1. Lineage (GTDB taxonomy): Archaea > Asgardarchaeota > Lokiarchaeia > Sigyniarchaeales > SOKP01 > Loki-b32. The sequence goes on along the minus strand of JBHLOF010000035.1, from coordinate 16,678 downwards.
CGACATGGTGAAGAATTTTTGAATAATACAACAAGTCTAACAGAACATACCAAAGTAAACACACAGATAATTGAAATAATAAAAAAGTATCAAAAATCCCCGAAGATTTAGCTGGATTAGCTTCACATATATTAAAAATCCCTAGAGAATAAGTCTTTTTAATTTAAAGATGTCAAAAAAATTTGATAAATTTGTTGAAAATCTGCAGAAGGAAATCATGAAGATGGAAATTAAAGACCACAATGAAAGAATCGTTTCATTATGCTACAATCCTCATAATTGGGGGATACCTTTATTAGAGGATATTACTATTTCTTTGGAACAAAGAGGTGGACCTAATAATTATTTTTTCGGGTTGTACTTTAAGATTGAGGGTGATGTTATAAAAAAGGTAAATTTCTTAACAGATGGCTGCGGAGTATTGATTGCTATTGGGAGTCAAATTACAACTTTACTTGAAGGTAAAACCATAGAATTTGCCGAAAATTTAAATGCTGAAGACATCGATAAGGCATTAATGGGAGTACCTAAAAATGAGAGACATTGCCTAAATCTGGCAATTGAAACACTTAAAAATGCCATTAATAAATTTAAAACAGAACATTAATCTGATATGCATTATGAAAAAGAAAAATATAATGAATCATTAATATTCATGAGATCAAAATGAATAGGATTTTAATTGCAGGACCCTCCTCCCAGATACTTGGGATAAGGATTGCAGAAGAGTTGGGAATTGAAGTTATTAATACAGAAACTAAATTATTCCCTGATGGGGAAAATTACTTAAGAATTAATATTGAGGATGAAACTCGAATAGCGGGTAAAGAAGTTATAATAGTCCAATCAACAGGATCTAGCTCAAATAATAATCAAAATGCCCGCCTGATGGAGTTATTCATGATGATTGACTCTGTTAAGAGAATGGGAGCACAATCTATAATTATTGTTGCTCCATATCTAGCTTATGCCCGTCAGGATAAAGTATTTAGACCAGGAGAAAGTTTATTCGCAAACGTCGTATTGAGATTAATAAATTCATTAGGTATTGATGAATTCTATACTGTGGACATTCATGCTCAACAAGTATTAAATGAATGTAGTTGTAAAGCTGTGAATATTGATTCAATGAAGTTATTAGCAGATTATATTAAATCTAAGGGAGCAAAAGATGTCGTGGTTGTTGCTCCTGATAAAGGAGCAATTGAGCGATCAAAAGCTTTTGCTAAACATTTTGGAAAAGATACACCTGTTGAAGTATTTGAAAAGGAACGAAATTTGAAAACTGGGGAGATAAAAATGTCTGGGAAATTAAGTTTGAAAGGCAGAGATGTAGTGATTGCAGACGATATTATAGCCACTGGTGGAACAATGGCAACAGCAATTAAAATTGCAAGCGAAAATGGGGCTAATAAAATTTTCGCTGCCGCAACTCATGCCCTATTGCTAAATCAAGCAAAATATCGAATATTAAAAGCGGGAGCGGATGAGATAATTGGGACTGACTCGATCGATAATGAAGTATGTAAAGTTTCACTTTCAAAAGTTATAGCAGATTATCTAAAATAAAATCTACATTTATTGTTAGTAATTTTTTAATATATTAATCACTAAATCCCTAACTTTTATCTTTAAATCATTAATTGTTGAATTATTCTTAATTTTGAAATCTGCTTCTTTTATAACCTTATCCAGTCCAAATTGAAGTTCTCTTTTATCCCTCTCTTTTATATCCTCTATACTCTTTGGATCATCGCTACGTGCCCTTTTGAATAATCTTCTTAATCGCTTTTTTTCATCAGCTATGATGGCAATTATAGGGAATTTCCAAATATTTCTAAATATAGCGACCTCAGCGAGAGATCTGAGTCCATCAATAAAGATAATTTCATCCTCTTTATCGGATACCTTTTTCACACATTTTTTAGCAATTACATCTTGTCCTTCTAGTTCTCGTAATTCATTAGCCAATCTTCCCAGATTTTTTCCAGATGGTTCAATATTTCTTCTTTTAGCTTCATCTCTTACAATATCACCCATTGTTACAATAGCTCCTAAATCTTCTATGGCTTCCATTGCTGTAGATTTCCCAGAACCAGGGAGTCCTACTATTGCTAAAATTTTCATTTTAAAAATATTTCTTAAAATAATTTATATATCTAGAATTTGTTTAGATTCTATATAGAATAAGAAATTAAGTTTTTAAAATATAATAGTCAATAGTATAACGAACATAGAAAATGAAGAAAGAAAAAGGTTTAAAACCTTCTATAACACCGGTTATTTTATCTGTAAAAGCTTACGAAAGAATTGTTGGTTATGCTATTAGATATGCCAATGATAATATAAATCCGGGGGAATGGCGTGAAGTTTATGGAATATTAATAGGGTCTGTGGAAAACAACGAAAAAGTAATTATTAAAGACGCCATACCTATTATGGTTGGTGATCGAGTTGGTGTTTCATACGAAAATAAACAATACGTTGATACTGCCCAAATTGATACCTCAGTTCATGAACGGTCTATTCAAGATAAAAAAAACGATTTTATTATTGGTTGGTACCATACTCATCCAAATATGGGTTTTTTCTATAGTGTTGTGGATCGTACAACCCAATTGGGATACCAAAGCAAAAATCCTTATGCAGTGGGATTAATTTTTGATCATTGTAAGAGAGAATCGAAAGAACATTATTTGGGCATTGCAGGATTACGGTTAAAGGATCCAGACTTTGGTGTTAGATCCCCATTTACTCTTATTGACTTACAATATGAACATGATCAGCAATCCATGAAACAAAAGGCTAATAAAGTAATTAAACTAGTTAGCAAAAACATGAATAAAGCATTAAAAGAAATTAAGTATATCGACAATGTAATAAGGAAGAAAAATCTCGCTCAACTACAAAGAAATTATGGGTTAATTCTTGTACCAAAAGAAGATATAAAAATAACAGATGATGAGGAGGAAGCAGAGGAAGATGAGCGATTTCTATATGAATGGGATCCAGATCTCTATAAAAAAACGTACAGAATGCCAAAATTTAGGGAAAAGGTTGAAAAGGCAATTTCAGATGCTTTTGATGAGTTAGATAAATTAAATAAAGGAACAGAGACAGAGGAATATGAATTATTACGAAAAAAATTATCAAAAAAAATACATACTCTATTAAAGAAACCTAATGAATGGTATGACAACCTGATGGAAACTTTTTCTAAAAAAATAGAAACTATAAGTCCTTTTTATATGTATTTAGACACTGATGAACGAAAAATAATTGAACATTTTGAAGAACGAAGTTCTGAATATTATAAAGTTTTAGATAATCTAAACACAAGAGCAGAATTAAAATTAGAAGATATTTAAGGCAATATTTAGATTTGGTATTTATTAAAGTTTAAAAACTTGAGAAAATATTTACAAATTAAGAATTTTAGTAAAATTTTATATAGATACAAAATTAATACAAACAAAGAATAAAGCTTCTTTTTATTTTAGTATAAGTTTTTTCTGCGAAAGAGGTTCTTTCATGGTTAATGAAACCACAATTGTAATTAAAAATAGAAGTGATAAAGAAAAATCTATTAAAGACGCAATTTTTGCATTTTCTGGTGGTAAAAAATCGTTATTAATTAAAGGAGAAGGGGAAGAAATAAGTACTGCCGTTGAGGTTGCTGAGATATTAAAAAGTCGCATGTACCCCAGATTAGAGATATCTAACGTTTCTTTAGGAAGTCGTCCTTTTATTAATAGTAAGAACTTCAGATATTCGCGAAATTATAATAGAAATACACGATCCAATGGAAATAGGAAAGATATTATTTCTAAAATTGAAATTACGCTACAAACGAAAAATGTACATTAATTTATGACGTCTAACTTCAAACATCTAGGCCCCCTTTTAAATGAGACTCGAACTTCCGAAGTTTGTGCTCTTTGTAATAATTTTATTTATAAACGGGTATACTATGATGAAAATTCAAACGGTAAAAAGAAAGTGATTTTTGTTTGTAAGAAATGTTTAAAAGATGAATAAAGGAGAATTTACTTCTAGGATTCGACTCTAATACGTTTTAATTTCTTACGCTTTCTATTTTCTAGAAATTTTACCCAGTCAAAAGCCATAATAAAAAACATCACAGTAATAGTCACTAGCAGCAATATAGCTTCTGTAATTATACTTGATATACTATTAGATTGAATACCTTGAGATGTAAAGCCCAAAGTGACAAAAATTGGCCAACAACAGTAAAACAAAGTGGTGAAATTTTTCCCAAACCATGCAGGGATAATGCTCTTCCAAAATGGATATTTTAACATGCCGAGGGGAAGGAATAAAATATCATCGGGAAGTGGTGTCAGAGCAAATAGGAATATATATAGTGGAGTTCGCTTCTTATTATCTAAAATCATTTTCCCAAATCCATCAACATTATTAAGCAAATCCGAATTTCGCTCTTCAGCAATCTTTTTAGTCCCATATCCCACCGCATACCCAGTAAATTCCCCAAGAGCACTCCCTAACCCGCCAATTAATGCAATACCTAATATTTCGCCCCAAAATGTGCCTGATTGCAAGATCTGGGTAAATATGAGCCCTAAGTTGGTATATCTGAGAAGAATTGAATTAGAAAGTGAAAATAATACAAATGGGAATGGAATAGGGAAGCCAATAGAAGCACTGCCTAAAAAACAAATTATGAAAGAAATAAAAAGAGCCCAGTAATAATTAGAACCTTCAGTGAGCCCAGTTAAATTTTCTCTGGACTGGATTATAGCACTTTGAATAATCGGTACAAATAGAAAAAGTAATATGTAAATAATGATAATAAGATAAAAACTAGCAAATATTATCGTTAATTTCCTCGGTACTGCCATAATATTAAGATTTTCTTGATATTTTCGTATTTAATCCATTCCTTGCATTTAGTAACAAATCTAAATTTGTATTAATTTTTCCAACTTTGTTCACCCTATTCGGCATTTGATGAGGTTCTATAACAAAAATAATCTCATCTGTTTTAGGGTTATAAATTATATCTCCTCCTTCCACCTCATTGCTGGATTTTGAATTAGTTCCTTTATAGATTCCTAGTCCAGGAAGCGTCCAATATTTTTTCGAGCCGAAACTAAAACGACCTTTTAGTACAATTGGTAATTTGTTAATTATTGCATCTGCAGATAGTGGGGCTATATGTCTAATAATATGCCCTTCAAGAGTACCGATTCCAAATAATTCAATTTTTATTGGTAATAGGCCTGTATCACGATTCATATTCTATAAATAATATAAATGTTGATATATAATATTTTTTCAAAAATCCTTTAATATTTTACCAAAAAAAAAGTCTAAGTGTACTATAGATTTTAATAACAAGATTTAAATACATAAAATGTGATCTATAAGATGGAGGAACAATAGGTTAGTTTTGCATTGGATTTTGATACTTTATTACGGTTCAAACACCGATTAAAATGCTTACTTAACATATAACAATCGCCTTTTTACAGAATTTTTTTTATTTTTGAATTGAAACATTTATATAAAGTGTAACTTACATTTTTCTAATGTTCCTGTAGTGTTTGATTCTTTAGTGCGGAGGATGAAATTTTTCAGGAAAATGTGGCATTCAATCCTTACTATTAACACTTTGGAGCAATACTATAAGTTTTTCAATTAATTCATGTGTCTATTGAATACAAATTCGACCTAAAAACATGAAAAAACTGAATGCTGTTGATAGCAGTTTTTATTGATACATAAGACACCCAAACTCTAAGAACCATGACTAATTAAAAACTTAAAATAGGAGCTTTGATTACCCAATTACTTCATAAGAGTTATTTTAGTTGCACTCTAGGTTGTATTGACAATGAATAATCGGAGCACCTATTGTCCTCTTTTTTTTTGGTTTAACCTACGTAAATCTAGTTTAGTATCTATATCATAAAATCTATACTTAGAATTTACAGGAAAAGCATAAACATTATTTTTTTTCTTTATTAGTACGTTAATTATTTCTCTTATCGAATTCACTGAAACATTTTTTTCCGTGTCAATTAAATATTCTAAAAATTTAAAGCTTAATACAAATATAGGGACAATTCGTTGATAATGATTTTCCTTATGAATGGTTTTTAAACTTAATTGCTCTATTTTCTTAACTTTTTCCTCTACCTTAGTTTTCTCAGTTTTAATGATAGAAATAACCTTTTCTGGTTCTTCCTCATCTTTTAAATCAATCCCCTTTTTTTCTTGATAAAAAAGGAGTGAACTATTTTGGATAATATTTGAGTATTTTTTTATTAAAGCAACAATTTCCTGAAATAAATCATAATCTAAGAAAGTGTCTCCAGGGATAACCATAAATATCGAATCTCTTTTCATGATACTCTCAATTTTAGTGATCGATAAGAATGAATATAATGGTCCTTTTTTATATTCATCCCCGGAATCAACAAGTAAAATTCTTTTTCTCAATTTTTTATTGAGATTATAATTAGATTCAATATATTCAATAATATATTCTTTCAAATGTCCAATTACAATATTAATTGATTTAATATTGGATTTTATTAAATAAGAGAGAATATACCCTAGGATTGGTTTATCATTTATTTTAATCAATGGTTTTGGTATATTTGGGAGAAATTTATTGATACGAGTTCCTTCTCCGGCACATAAGATAATTGATGTGATTAAATCTTTTGATTTATTCTCTGGTGGTAACAATTTTATTTCCACCTGCATCCAATATTATTGTGTGCTCTTCCTGAGCTACAGGTTCTCTAAGTCCCTCTAATAATACATGATATTTATCTATCACATTTTTTTTGACAAATATGTCGATTATTTTTTCGATCTTATTCTTAGGAATGAAGTTTTTTTGTTCTATCCAACGCGGGGAAAAGGGGAGTCCTTTAAAATTCTTTCTTATTTTATCCATATACCCCTGTTGTTCAAGGGGTATACCTCTTTTGGTTGTTTTTACAAATCGGAAAATGTAAAATTTATCGCCATTATCTATTTTTCCATTCCCAGATGTAGCAAATGGTTCACATGCATAAGCCTCTCCAGCTTTTATTTCCTGATTGTGCATTCGATAATTGAAATTTGGAATAAATTTCCCAGCGTGTAAATTATACCGTTTTAACTCATGTCCACCAAGGTCTGTAATAGGTCTAAGACCATGATCTATAATTTTTTGAGCAATCACCTCCCCTAATTCACATAATTTTATTCCAGGGTTAAAAAGATCAATAGCAGCATTGATCGCATCTTTAGCAGCATCAACATATTTTTGAAGCTTAGGATTTTCATCAATATTAATAGTAAAAGCAGAATCAGCTATGTAACCATTAAAATGTGAGCCAATATCGATTTTTAAAAGTCCTTTTTCAGGAACTACGGTATTATCTCCAATTGGGGGACTATAGTGAGCAGCTATTTCGTTCAATGATAAATTGATTGGAAAAGATAATTCACATCCATTATTAATTATTTCTGCTTCACATTTATTAGCAATTTCTAAAAGAGACGCTCCAGGTTTCACAATTCGTTTTGCTAACTTTTTTGCGGCAATAACTCCCTTTCCAGCTTTTATATAATCTTGAATATAATCGTTGCTCATATTTTTCAATAATTATTTTATTAAAATTTATGGGATTAATCTATCGGCCGTTCTAGGATACATTACAGCTTCTCTAATATCATCTAACCCACATATCATCGTAAGCCATCTATCTATCCCTAATCCAAATCCTGCATGGGGAGGCATTCCATAATCAAATGCTTTTAAGTGAGATTTGAAAGAAGCGGGATTAAGTCCTTGATTTTCGATCGCATATATTAGTTGTTCTCTATTATGAACTCTCGTTCCTCCAGAAGTTAATTCTAGCATACCAATTTGTAAATCGAAGGATTCACTATATTTAGGATCTTTCGAAGGCATAATGTAAAAAGGTTTGGCTGCCATTGGCCAATGAGTTATATAATAATAGCTTGTTAATTCTTTTCCTAATTTTCGATATGCTTCAGTAGATATATCCTCACCAAACTCAATATTAATATCAAATTTTGAGTTTATTATCTCAATGATTTCCTCGTATGTGTATCTTGGAAAGGGTATTTCTGGTAGGATATTTTTATTTTTCATTCCTAAAAATTCTACGGCATCAAATTGATTTTCTCTAATATCTTTTAGAACATTATAAACCAGTTCTTCTAATAGTTTAAGGATATCCTCCATTGATGAAAATGCCATTTCAACGTCTAACATGAAAATCTCGCACAAATGTCTTTTTGTACGATGTTTTTCTGCTCTAAAACAATCACTTATTTCAAAAACCCTTTCGTAAACTCCACTTAATTGTTCTTTATATAATTGAGCTGACTGCGTGAGAAACGCTTCTTTTTCGAAATATATAATTGGAAATAATTCTGTACCCCCTTCTGTTGCAGAACCTATAATTTTTGGAGTTGTAATTTCGGTAAAATTTCTATTAAATAAAAATTTTCGAATTGATCTAAGCATTTCACCTCTGATTCTAAATATAGCCTGATTTTTCAGTGATCTCAAATCTAAAGCTCTGTTATTTAATCTAAGATCTAACTCAGATGTAGTTTCTCCAGTCATATCTATCGGAAGCTTCTCAGGTGTTATATTTAGTATTCTTATTTCAGAGGGGATAATTTCTATTCCTCCTGGCGCTTCATTAAACGTTTTGACAGTACCCTTCACCATTATGCAATATTGGTATCCAACCTTTGCCTTATCAAACAAATCATTAGATACAACTCCTTTTTTCAGGGTTATTTGACGTTCTCCATATTTATCTTGTAAAGATATGAATTTCAAACCCCCAAGGTTCCTATAATTACGAACCCACCCTCCCAAAATAACCTCTTTATTCACTAATTCCTTCGTTACATCTGTAGTAAAATGAGTTTTTCTCCAATCTCCTATATTATCGAGCTCCACTTGTCCAACAACTCCTATTTTTTTCTTGATTATATACGTTAAAATATGATTAAAAATAAAATTTTTGACTTCTTATCATTTATTTATGGTCAATTTGAAATGGAACGGTAAATTGGAAAAAGAAAAAATTCATTCAAGCAAATACGATAGTATACCATTCCATACTTTTGATTTCTACCCATCCTTCAGATCAGATTTTATTTCAAAAGAAAACTGGCAAAACATTTTGATATGGGGAGAAAATAAGGATGCAATGAATTCTCTATTAAAAGACTTCAGAAATAAAATATCCTTGATTTATATTGATCCCCCATTTAAAACAGGATCAGATATTAACTTCAAGATTCAAGTGGGCGAAGAAGGAAAATTTTTTGACAGGGTTGCCTATGAAGATAAATGGCAAAATGGGGTTGACTCTTACCTTAGTTTTATACGAGAAAGAATACTTTTAATGAGAGAACTCTTAAGTCCCAATGGATCTATATACGTTCATCTGGATTGGCATATTTCACATTATGTAAAATTAATTATGGACGAAATATTTGGTTTTGAAAATTTTAGAAACGAAATTGTATGGGCATATCCTGCTGCATCGGCAAAGACGAGAAAATTTTTTATTAGATCATATGATACAATCCTCTTTTATTCAAAATCAAACGATTATATATTTAATGATGATCCGAACATCTATATGGAATATTCCAATCGCGTAAAAAAAGCTTTAAAGAAAGATGAGCACGGGACTTTCTATTACCGAGGAGGGAGTCACGATGGTAAGAAATTATCCAGAAAAGTCTATATTGACCAAGACGGAACATTTCCAAGGGATGTTTGGAATGATATTCCATATATTAGAGCGAATGTTAATGAATATCAAGGTTTTTCAACCCAAAAACCAGAACGTCTATTAAAACGAATTATTTTAGCTTCATCCAATCCGGAAGATCTTATCGCAGATTTTTTTTGTGGTACTGGTACAACTTTATCTGTTGCTGAGAAACTTGGAAGACGATGGATAGGATGTGATTCCAATTATCATGCTATTCATATGTCAAAAAAACGTATTCTTAACATAAAAAATAGTAATAATATTTTAGATTGGAATGTAAAATACAACAAAAAACCCAATTCGTTCAAAATTTGTGGATTTAAGAAGAGTCAAAGTAAAAATAATAATGTAGCAAACCTAGGTGTAAAAATACACCAAGAAGAAAACGTAGTTACTGTAGAAATTTCTAATTTTTTACCACCCAAAAATAAAAAAGTATCAGCAGATATAGAGAATAAAGTGAAAGTGTTTTCAGATTGGATAGATTATTGGTCAATAGATTATAATAAAAAAGATTCAATCTTTATCAATATGTGGATCTCTTTCAGAACCCCAAAGAAAAGGAATTTAACATTAAAATCCGATCCATTTTACTATGAAAAACCTGGAAAATATACGCTTTCGGTTAAGGTTATTGATATTTTTGGGACAGAATCTCTCTACTCATATAAAATTGTAGTGTAGACTTATTTAATAAATTCTCTAATCAACATTGTCGCATAGCTTCCTTTCTGGAGTGAGAATTCAATTTTAATCTTCTTTCTATTGTCATGCAGCTCATCATCTGTTAACTCTAACATTTCTAAATCCCATGGTTTCACGGTCATTGCTCGGATCGAGCCTTTAAAGTCATCATCTCCTACAAAGTTTGATTTAAAAATGGATTCACTGATATTTTCTTTCCAAGCAATTTCTTTAAAGATGGTATGCATCAAGGGAAAATCGTCTAAATTTGTAAGTTTACCTATAATTGGAATAACAATAGATGCTCGATTTAATTCAAGAGCTTTTTCTAAATATTTATCATATAGACTCCCATAAGCATAATAAACTTTAGAAATATTACCATTAATATCATCCAAAATACTAATAACATCCCCCGAAACTGGTTTAAATAAAGGCAAACCCTTACTTATTCGTAATGAAAGCATTTTATTGAAAATAAAGGATTGGAATGAACTGACCAATAACCTCCTTAAATCAGCTGATAAACTAAGAATAGCTCCCCGATAATCATTAGGGTGATCAATTAAGTATCCAATCATTTTTCTTTCATAGTTTAGCCCGAGAGGGAATTCTTGTAATGCTTCCTCGAAATTTCTTTTATTTTTCAAATTTCTTCGAACTAATCTTGATTCTTCAGTTTCAGTAGAATAAGTTCTTAACACAAACTCATTAAATGCATTTTCATAGTCATTTTTTAATAAATAGTACCCAATAATATGTGAGTTTGGTCTAATATTACCAAATCGCTGGAGTCCAAAATAATTAGGAAATCCATACCTTTTTAAGAAGTTCAAGATTTTCTGGGAGTTCTTCTTTAAGTTTTTACTATTTTCGATATTTCTTATGATTATTGTGAAATTATTTCCTAAATGACTTCCTAGTTTAACTGGTTTTCTCGAAGGAATCACGTTTCTTATAAAAATATCATGTAATTTTAGCTTCCGTAATTTCTCAACATAGTTTCCTTTAATTGAAATTCTCTGAACTGAAATTGAGTGCTTATCTTTTAATCCAGAATAATAAATCTGATGGTAGGGAATTTCGAGAGCAGCACCAATCTTTTTTATTGCTTCAAATGTATCCATATTAACCTTAGTTAAATTGAATGTGGTGAATCTATCATTCAATTCTTCTGAAAAAGCAGATCCATATGAATTTTCATTAATATCGAGAACTCTTCTATTAGCAATTATTTCTTTTACGACGAAATCCTTAAAAAGAGTTTTGAACTGCCCACCTATTCCATTTAATGCCCTTGTTGTATAATTTTCAATCCCCACAAATTTCTCTATCTCTTTCTCACTTTTGAATATGTAGGGATCTTCTTCCTTTCCAAGCAATTCTTTTAGCCTAGATATATTATGTTATAGTAATTTAAGATCTCCAGTAATTTTATCTATCCTTGAAGATTCTACGGGGCCAACACCAATAGCTGTTGTAGTATCAGGAGGTAATTGGGTAAGCCCGGCATCCTTAACAATAAAATATGGAATATTATCTGAGTCTAATTTTTTAATTATTTCTATCATATGTTCTATATTGTTTAACTTAATTACCACCTTTTTTTGCCCAGAATTTTTCCAATTTTTCCAAACATTTTTGTTGTGTACTCTAACTAAATCTGAAGCAGATACACTTGCATGACATGATTGAACACATTTCTTCCCTGTACCCATCTTTAAATCTGTTCTAATTAAAATAACTTGTTTGAATTCTTCCACAGTAAATCTATTAAATATTAGGTAAGAGGTAAATTAAATCTTATTAATTAATCGAATTCAACTCTAGTTATGTTTCCAGTTAACTCTAGAATCAATTCTTCAAGTTCTTCCTTAGTGAACAATAATTTATCTTTATCTTCTTCCCAAAGAACAGCTCTAAATTGAACATCTCCCGTAGCTAAAAATATTTCGTTAAGTGATTTAATTTTATAAGGACTTATTAATGCTTCCACCACGGAACGAGGCTTGTCAGAGTTTTGAACTAGAATGATTTTATCAATTTCATATGTTTCCTTAATCCATTCCATTAATTCAGGGGTTATTTTAATCTTATCCTTTTTCCCTACTACAAGTATAACTACATCTTCAAAATCGATAGCTTTATAAAAGGAGACGTCCTTTAAAAACGCATATTCTTCAACTTCTTCCTCTAAATTGAGTAGATCTCTCGCTAAATCAATCTCAAATTCAGAAATCTCTCCCGCATCTAATCTAGCTTGACAGTTATTACATAAAAATCCAGAATTTATACAAGTTTTATCCGCAGGAAGAACTTTCATAATTGTTTAGCTAGATTAAATGATTCAATTTTAATATTGTTCCATCAAATGGTTTTAGTTAAGCTTAATGTGATTATTATCTATTAAATATATTTAATTAATTTTATGTTGAAGATTTTTAATTTGATATTTTATAAAAGAGGAAAATCAGTTCCTCATCCCAAAAAGTTATCTTTTTGGAACTATATTTCTAAGGTTAATAGAGAGTTAATTTCTTCTTCAATCATCGATACCTCTTTAATAACGTCTTTAAATTCTTGCTTAGATACTTTACTTCTGTTTAGAATTGTTTTTGCAAGCGATTTATATTTATCAATGATTAATGGGTCAGTAAAATTCTTGAGTTTTAAACAAAAGGAATAAAGATAAGAGTAGGTTTCTGCAAATTTAGAAAATTCAATCGATTCCTTCACTCGATCGAGATAATATTCTAATCTAATTTTTCGATCTTTAATTTCGTCTTTAAGAGATTTTGCCTCAGTTTGGTATTCAATAAATTTCTCATCGTCATGAAGCTTTTCTGATATTTCTATCAATTTCTGAGAAATTTTATATTTATTAACATAATTTTCTTCATTTAAATACTCAATATTCAGTTTTTCTCTCTCCGACGATAAATTCTCTCTCAACTGTTCAGAAAGCGCACCTTTTTGGTCCCATATTGACTTTAAAATAGAACTTTGATTAGCAGTTAGAGATGATTCAGATACCAATTTTTTGTTTGATAAAATTAGTTTTATAATTTTCAGATCAAACATTTCAAGCTTTTCAGGGTCATGATCCCAATTTACAAATAAATCAATGTGGTTCATTATGGTGTTCACAATCTTAGGAATCATCTTTTCAACTTCCTTTACATCATCCCTATCAATGAGTATTACTAAATCAGACGAAGCTTCGGGAATTCTTGAAATAAGAACAAAATATTCACCCAATTCTATTGTACTTAAAGATTCGGTGCTGCTAGCAGTTAATTCTGAAACGAATGTCTGAAGCGCTGAGAAAAAAGAACTAAACATCTCTAATTTCTCGTCGCTTTGAAATTTCTTGTTATAGAGTAAATTTTTTGAATTACTCTGAAAGATGTATAAAGACTGTATCATAATAGGAATTTTTCTATATCAAATTTTTACCATTAAATGATCGAAATTGCTTTAATAAATAATGAAATGCCATAATTTATAATTATACTTTTCAATTTAACCTTAAAAGTATATTAAAAAACAAAAATACTACTTACAATTCTATAATATCACAAGTAATATTTCGTAATATTCTTTCAGCAGTTGCAGGATCAGTTTTGTATGTATAAAGAATTTTCCTAGTTCTTAACTTTAGCTTAACTATATCTTTTAATCGTTTAACTCGACAGTGCACCGCATATTCTGCTAACTCAACAAATTTCTCTTCATCAAATATTTCTCTAGGCACAATATATCAACAAATTGCTTATAATGTAGATGTTAAATAGGTTTATTCATCATAAAATTTTAATTTTATTATATTTCACATTATTTTAATCCAAAATTTTATTTTGAATCGCATGTTTACAAAATTATTCTTTTAATGATTAAATCAATTTTTTTCTCAATAAGCTTAAAGAAAAGGAAAACCGAAGTAGAATGCCGATTGATGACCCTACGAAACGAAGAATTGCTCGATACCATTTATTGGAAAAAAGCGTATGCCGTAAGTGTGGAGCGTTAAATCCCGTAAGAGCAAGAAAATGTAGACGATGCCATAGCAAAGACTTAAGACCAAAAAGAAGAGAACTTACGAAATAAGTTACTACTAATATTTATTTTGTCCTCAAGGATTTTATGTGTATTAGATTTTTTTGTAATTATTAATGATAATTACTTATTTATATTATCTTTCTATTAAATTCGTAAACTTTTTTAATTTTATGACTTAGAGATCTATATAAATAAAATAGTTATCAAAAAAATTTATTCAATAATCAAATTAACTAAATGTGAAAAAAATGGCACAATTAGGCGGTACACCCGTATTAATAATGAAGGAAGGCACCGAGAGACAAAGAGGCAGAGATGCGATGACAAACAATATTGCTGCGGCAATAGTTATCGCTGAAGCCGTAAGAACTTCTTTAGGACCACGTGGTATGGATAAGATGCTTGTGGATCAATTTGGAGATGTAGTAATTACAAATGATGGTGCAACTATTTTAAAAGAAATAGATGTACAACATCCCGCGGCTAAAATGATGGTAGAAGTCGCTAAAACCCAGGATTCTGAGGTTGGTGATGGGACAACGACTTCTGTTATTCTCGCAGGTGAACTATTAAAACGCGCTAAAAAATTATTGGAACAAAAAATCCATCCAACAGTGATTACTGAAGGTTTTCGAAAAGCAGCTGATAAAGCAGTTGAGATTCTTTATAATATTTCAATCAAAAGTGGTATTGACGATGAAGAAGGTTTACGAAATGGCGCTATGACCTGTATGTCTAGTAAAATAGTTTCAGAATCAAAAGAACAACTCGCTAACATATGTATGGATGCAATCAAAGCCATTGCTGAAAAAGACGATAATGGAAATTGGGTTGCAGATATTGAAAAAGTTCAAATCCAGAAGAAAGCAGGAGAATCTATTGATGAAACAAGTCTGATAAAAGGAATAATCTTAGATAAAGAAGTCGTTAGCCCTGGTATGCCAAAAAGTATAAGTGATGCTAAAATATTACTTTTACAAAGTGCAATTGAAATTGAAAAGACAGAGTTTGATAGTAAACTTCAAATTACCAGTCCCGAACAAATCCAAGAATTCCTGGATGAAGAAGAAAAGATGATTAAGACAATGGTTGAAAAAATTCAAAATTCTGGAGCAAATGTTGTTATTTGTCAAAAAGGAATTGATGATCTCGCTCAACATTTCCTCTCAAAATCAGGTGTTATGGCTGTTCGAAGAGTTAAAAAATCAGATATCGAAAAACTCTCAAAAGCCACCGGTGGAATGATCTATACAAATCTTGATGACGTCACTCCAGAGAAATTAGGATATGCGGGCTTAGTTGAAGAACGTAAAATTATGAACGATAGTTGGATTTTCATAGAAGATTGCAAAGACCCAAAATCGGTTGTAATTCTTATACGAGGAGGAACTGAACTTATCATTGACGAAGTTGATAGAGCTATTCATGATGCTCTCTGTGTTGTAAGGGATATTGTCGAAGATCAAAAGATAGTTGGTGGCGGTGGTGCTCCAGAAATCGAGACAGCTATTCAATTACGAGAATATGCATCCTCATTAGGAGGCCGTGAACAACTAGCTGTAGAAATTTTCGCAGACTCACTCGATATCATACCAAAAACTTTAGCTGAAAATGCAGGGCTAGATCAGATTGACACTCTAGTAAAATTAAGAGCATCACATCAACAAGGCAATAAATTTGCCGGTACCGATTTAGATACTGGTGATGTTGTCAATGACATGCTAAAAGTCGGCGTCGTTGAACCAACTGTTGTGAAAGTACAAGCTATTAAAAGCTCTGCCGAAGCAACCTCAATGATTCTACGAATTGATGATGTTATCGCTGCTCAGAAAAGCGCTGGACCTCCTGGCATGCCTCCTGGTGGAGGGATGCCTCCGGGAATGGGAGGAGGTATGCCCCCTGGAATGGGTGGTATGGGATATCCCCCAGATATGTATTAGGGCTAAGAATCTTAAATATTTTTTATTTATCTCTTTTATTTTTATTCTGAAAATTAGTTTAGATCCATAAAGAATATTTAGAATAATTAAATGGTATTTGAGGTCTTTGAATAGGATTCAAAACTTAATTTTTTATTTTTTTTTATTTTGATAAATTTCGCGTCTCATAATGCATAATCTGAG
>JBHLOF010000144.1:0-8348 GCA_048940805.1 Promethearchaeota archaeon | reverse complement strand
GATTATGGGCAAAACCTAGATTTTCATCGAGCAATGCAATATTCAAAAGATAAATTTGCTACGCGCATTGTAAAAGGTCGACATTTCTATAGATTTCTGGAAAAAAACGGAGAAGTCGAGGTAGCATTTTGTATAGGAAATACCCCTAATATCCTTATTGCTGGAGCCACATCTGTTGATATAGGGGTTGATGAACAACATATTGCAAATGCACTTGAACCAATTAAAGTTACAAAAGCTAAATCTGTTGACCTTACAGTTCCTGCAGAATGCGAGTTTGTACTAGAAGGAAAGGTATATTTTGAAGAGAGACACGACGAGGGTCCTTTTGTTGATCTAACTGAAACTTATGATATGATAAGAGAAGAACCTATTTTCGAAGTTAAGAAGATCACCCATCGAAAAGACGCCATATGGCAAGCATTATTACCAGGAGCACTGGAACATAAAATATTGATGGGAATGCCCCGTGAGCCAACTATTTTTAAAGAGGTAAATGCTGCTGGAGTGAACTGTTTAGATGTAAATATTAGTCCCGGTGGATCTTCATGGTTGCATGCGATTGTTCAAATTGATAAAAAAACAGAAGAAGATGGGAAAAAGGCAATTGAAGGAACTTTTAAAGGGCACACATCCTGCAAACATGTTTTTATTGTAGATAAAGATATTGATATCTATAATCCTTTATCTGTGGAATGGGCTATGGCAACTAGATTTCAAGGCGATACAAGAATGATCATCAAAGACAAGGAGCCTGGAAGTAGTTTGGACCCAAGCGCAGAACCTGGTACAAAAATGACTACCAAAATTGGTTTTGACTTAACAAAACCTTTGGTTGTGAAAGGGAAAAGTTTTGATATCGCGGAATTCCCAAAAGTTGATCTCAATAAATATTTTTAAAAAGGTAGAATAAGATGAAGTTAACTCAAGAAGAACAGGATATGCTTGACGGGAAATATGGGAAAGCAGTTAAGAAATCAATGGAAATTTTAACAACTTTAGGAGAAATTTTTGATGCGGAATGTATGGTTGATGTTTATGGCGTACAAATAGCTGGAGTTTCTTATGCTAATCTCGGTGAAGCAGGATTAGAATTCCTAAATGAAATGGCAGAAGACGGAAAAGTTCGAGTTCTGACAACCCTAAATCCTGCAGGAATGGATCGTGAAAATTGGCAATCTTTAGGCATAGATAAGGAATTTGCTAAAAATCAGAATAGGGCAATTGATGCCTTTGCAAAGATGGGTATAATTACCACGTGTTCATGTACTCCTTATTTAATTGGAAACACCCCTCATTTCGGACAACATATAGCTTGGGCAGAGAGTAGCGCTGTTTGTTACTCTAATTCGGTAATTGGTGCTCGTACTAATCGTGAGGGTGGACCAAGTGCCTTAGCTTCTGCGCTTACTGGAAAGACACCTTTTTATGGATATCATTTAGATGAGAATCGTCACGGGGAAGTATTGGTTGATGTGAATACCTCTGTCATTGGGACTAATGAATTTGGTGTTTTAGGAAAAATAATTGGGGATAAACTAGTCGAATTAGGGAAGAAAATTCCGTACATTACGGGAATACCCTCAGCTACCGTTGAAGAACTCAAATCATTCTGTGCTTCCATAGCTACCTATGGTGGGACAGCATTATTTCATATGGAAGGAATTACTCCTGAATATAATAAGTACCCAAAACCAAATGAAATAAGTTTTGAGATTACCAAATCAGATATGAATAAAGCTAGGTCTGAGCTTACTGATGAGGATCTTGAGATAGATTTTGTAAGTATAGGATGTCCTCATGCTTCTATTCATGAAATTGCAGAAATTGCGAATTTATTAAAAGGAAAAAAAGTAAAAAAAGAATTTTGGATAACGACAGCTCGACCAACAAAAAAAATAGCTGATGAAGCGGGATATACCAAAATCATCGAGGATGCTGGTGCTAAATTTGCAGCAGATACATGCTGCGTAGTAGCACCTATTAAAGAGCGATTTAAAGGCATTATGGTTGATTCAGCAAAAGCTTGTTATTATGGTCGTGCGAAGAATAAATTTAAAGTGAAAATCGGTACAATTAAAGATTGTATCGAGGAGGCGACATCATGAAGCTAAAAGGGAGAAAAATCTATAAAGGAATTGCTGAAGGAGAAGCCATTGTTACTAAGGATGGAATTTCGTTTTATGGCGGAGTTGATCCCGATACAGGTAAAGTAGTTGAGGTTGGACATGAGTTGGAAGGGCAATCGATAATCGGGAAAGTGTTAGTATTTCCTACAGGCAAAGGCTCAACAGTAGGATCCTATACAATGTATCGTATGAAAAAAAACAGTACAGCTCCGGTTGCAATTGTAAATAAAGAAATTGATACTATCGTTGCAGTGGGATGTATAATAAGTGAGATTCCTTGCGTCGATAAAATTGACGTTAATAGCATAGAAAGTGGACAAAAATTAGTTGTTAATGGCTCAGAAGGAACTGTGGAGGTAAAGTGAATGGGAATGGGAAAAGGGTATGGTAAGACCATATTATTTGGCGAAATTTCATACTCATTTTGAGATAAACGCAAACATTTTGTTGTATATGGTCTTCCAGCTATAGCATCCGCACTAGGTTCCTATACAATTGCCGAAGTAAAGGTTGTAAAAGGTCACGGTTGGACTGCTGATGATCAAAGACCGGCAACTCCAGGTTATAAAAAAACGAAATACGATGAAGCTATGCAATCAATTCAAAATGTGTTTGATTACCTGAATATTAATATTCAAAATCAGAGGCTTGAAATAAGGTTCAGTGGTGATTTAATTGCTGCTAGTGGAGTCGGTGCTTCGGCAGCTCAATGTACATCTCTTTCTCGGGCATTAAACGATACCTTTAATCTCAAATTAAACGATGAAGAAATAAATAATGCTGCTTATGAAGGAGAAAAGGCGTATCACGGAACACCGTCGGGAATTGATAACACAGCTTCTACATATGGGGGATTAATTTGGTTTGTAAAAAATTTAAGTGGGAGTAAAAATACAATGGAACTTCTAAAATCACCAGTTAAGATGCCCCTAGTTATCGCGAATTCCGGTATAACAGCTTCAACAGCAGAGGTAGTTTCTGAAGTTCGGCAACTAAAAGATGAAAATCCTGATAAATTTCAACAAATCTTTCATGATTATAAAATTTTAGCAGAAGAAGCGAAAAAAGCTCTAATAAATGGAGAAATTGCTTCTATTGGAAAACTAATGAACCAAAACCATCGATTACTTCAAGATATAAACGTATCAGGAAAGATTAATGATAAATTAGTTGATATTTCCCTAGACAACGAAGCCATCGGTGCGAAGATGACTGGAACTGGACGTGGAGGTCTTGTTATTGCTTTAGCTCGTAATGAAGAAATACAAGATAAAATTGCAACTGCTGTGAAAGATGAAGGCTTTGATGCCTGGAAAACCACGATTGGATGAGAATCAAAATTGAAAGAAAATATGGAAATAATTTTATTAAAGCTAGGTGGAAGTCTATTAACTGATAAAGATAAACCTAATTCAATTAGAAAAAAAATTGTTGAAAATGCTGTTCAACAAATAATTGAAGCTAATGAAAAAATTATTTTGATACATGGGGGTGGTTCATTTGGTCATCCTTTAGCGAAAAAATACAGTATCTCTAAGGGTGTTGACATGTCTGTCCCAAAACAAATCCTTGGACTTACAGAAACTCATCAATTAATGAATACATTCAATTCTTATTTGATTGATAAATTTCTTGAACATAAATTCCCTGTATTATCCATTCAAGCTTCTAGCATCTTTATTAAAGACTCACAAGAAATCACAATGTCATCAATAGAAATTATAGAAACAAGCTTAAATCTTAATATAATGCCTATTCTTTATGGAGATATCATTCTTGACAAAAGTGGATCCTTTTCAATTATTTCGGGGGATCAAATTATTTTAGAATTATGTAGGAATTTAAGGAGATATTGCATTTCAAAAGTAATTTTTACTATGGAAGCTGACGGAATCTATGTAACCGATTTTCAAAATAATCAAAATTATGTATTGATTCCTGAATGCTATGCTGATGATCTAGACAATCTTAATTTAGCAGATTTAGGACAAAAAATTGATGTTACGGGTGGGATTAAAGGTAAACTAGATATTATCAAAAATATCTGCCGTCAAAACATACCCGTTCAATTAATTAATGGGCTAAAAGAAGGATATATATACAAATCAATAAAGAATCAAAAAATAGATTGTACACATATATTAATAAAAAGGTGATATTATGACAACAAGCAATAACAACGTAGATGAGAAAATAGCTGATAAAAATCAATCAAAATCGATAATGGAAAGAAAAATCGAACATCTTAAAATTCCTTTAGAGCATGATGTTCAGCACACCAGAAATTATTTTAAAGATATTAACCTAATTCATCATCCCATTCCAGATTTCGATTTTGATGAGATCGACCTTTCTATTCAATTTTTCAATAAAAAAGTTTCAGCTCCAATATGCATCTCTGCAATCACTGGAGGTCATCCTATCTCCAAGGAATTAAATGAAATTTTAGCTAAAGCTGCTGAAGAAGAGAATATAATAATGAGTGTGGGTAGTCAGCGTGCGGCAATTGAAGATCGTGCTTTATTAGATTCTTTTAGGATTACACGTGAAGTAGCACCAAATATCCCTATAATTGGAAATATTGGGATTGGACAAGTAAGTAATCCTGATTTTGAAATCACTGATTTTAGAGATTGTATTGATATGATAAATGCCGATGTTATGGCTATTCACTTAAATGTTTTGCATGAATTAGTTCAAGAGAAAGGAGATATCTCATATAAGATATTCGAAAAAAACTTCATAAAAATACGAAAGGCTTACAAACTCCCAATTATAGCAAAAGAGGTTGGAACAGGATTTAATACTGAATTAGCATCAATCCTAGATAAATTAGGGTTTGATGGATTTGATGTAGGTGGTACAGGGGGTACCAGTTTTGCAGCAATTGAGTCAATACGCAATAATTTCGATAATCAAAAATACACACGAGATCCTGCCGATGTATTTAAAGACTGGGGTATCCCCACTCCTGTTAGTATTGTTTATGTCAGAAAAGCATCTGAAAAATTAATAATTGCAACTGGTGGATTAAAAACAGGTATTGATATTGCAAAATCAATTGTTCTAGGAGCAGATATCGGGGGTTTTGCTTATAAATTTCTTCAGTCTGCCTGGCAGGACAGAAAAGAGAAATCCATCTCAAACACAATAAAAGAAATCAGAACTCTAAAAAATGAGTTACGGACATGTTTATGGCTAATGAATCAAGAAAGTGTGATAAAGTTGAAAGGTAATCTAACTAAATGTGTTATTCTTGGCGATTTGTACAGGTGGTTAAACCAATAATATGTTTTTCATTAGAGATATAGATTATATTATATCTTCTTCAAGTGAATCTAAAATTTTCTCTTTAAATTCAGAGAAGGCTCCAATTTGACCTTGAAATTTTTCAAGATCCCTTGAATAAAGCTTTAGAAACTTTTTTGAAATCTTTTCTAATTCCCGATTAACTTTCTTATGGTTAAATTCTTTTGATGAGTTGGCAACAAATAATAGATTATTTTTTTTGATTATAGTAAATCTTTTATTATTTAATTCAAAATTAGATAAACCCCTATCTGTTAACTCTTCAGAGAATATGTTTAACGCACTCATCATCGCACCAAATAATTGAGGTGATACAGACTCTTTAAATTCTCGGTGGAATATAACCACCCCTGATATATCTAAAATCCAAACATCTTGGAGGACTTTCATATAATCCCTTTAATCTCCCCATCGTTTTATATCAATCTGAATTCCTGCTTGATCTAGTATCCTTCCAATCATATGATTAACTAAGTCATCAATATTTTTTGGTTTATGATAAAATGAAGGTATTGGAGGAAATATTACGACACCTAGTCTTGTTAATTTTAGCATATTCTCTAGATGGATGGCATTTAAGGGTGTTTCTCTTACCACCAGAATTAGTTTCCTCCTTTCTTTTATCATAACATCTGCGGTCCTACTAATAAGGTTATCCGAATAACCGTTTGCCACTGCCGCTAATGTTTTCATTGAACAAGGAATCACAACCATTTTATCCACTAGATATGAACCACTTGCCGGAGCTGCTGTCAGATCACTAACATCATAATTTTTTGTTGCTAAATTACGAACGTGTTCAATTCTATAATTTGTTTCAGTATTGATAATGATCTCCGCTTTTTCAGATATAATTAATTCTGTTTCAACTTCAAGCTCTTTTAATTCTTCAAGGAACTTGATTCCTAAGATTGCTCCACTAGCACCTGTTATAGCAACGAGCATCCGTTTTTCACATCATAGATGAAGATTTGATACTTTAATAAGAGAAATGATAATGACTTAAATTTTTTATTTTCTCTAGAAAGATCGACTTATAACAAAATCTAATAAATTTATGTAAAATTCAGTTTCAGACTCATGTATTGAAGATTGTATTTTTTTCAGTGCTGTTATAGCCTCTTGATAATATTTATTTGCGAGTTCTTTACATGAGTCAACGCAATCTGATTTTAAAAACAGTTGTTTAACCTCTTTAACATCATTATCACTCATATTTGGTTTCTCAACCAAATCTAATATTCTATCCTTATCTTTTTCTTTTGACTTCTTTAATGCTTCTATTAGTAAACACGTATGTTTGCCTTCCCTTATATCCCCATCTGTAGGTTTACCTGTCACCTTTTCTTCTCCAAAGGTCCCTAGAATATCATCAATTATTTGGAATATAATTCCGAGATTCACCCCATAAATCGAAAGTGGTTCATGGTGCTTTTTAATTGCCCTTGAATAATTAGCCCCAATTAAAATTGATTTTTCAATTAATGCACTTGTTTTTAGAGATATCATTTTAATGTAATCATCCATTGAAATCGTCTTTTGGTTAACCATATCCGTTTCAATTAAAACACCATCAATTATTTCCGTAAATGCTTGCTCATAAAGTTTAACTGCCTGTAAATTCAAGTCATCCTCAAAATCATTGAAGAAATAAGGTTCTAATCCTGAAATAAATGCAGAATCCCCCCCAATTATTCCGATAGAAGTCCCGAAATCAGAAGCAATCATTTTCTTTAGTTTATAATTTTCATGATACTGACGAAAACGGAAATGAAAGGCAGGTTTTCCCCTTCTAAAGTCATCCTTATCGATGATATCATCATGAATTAAAGAAGCATTGTGAAGGAATTCAGTTCCTGTGCTAGGGATAACGATTCTATCATCTCTTGCATCTGAAAACGCATTATAAGTAGCAATACATAATAACGGACGAATTCTTTTTCCCCCTGAGAGAAAATAATCTTTTAATTCGGAATAATAATCTTTTAAAAATGGATTTCTGATTTTTTTTAACTTGAGATCGTAAATAGATGCGATTGCATCGTTTATTTTGCCTTTATATTCATTAACGTACTCCCCAAATTTCATCGAGATCACTGTTCTCCTTAATTAAAAATCAAATTGTTTCTAAATTATAAAACATAAATTTTACTAGAATAAAAGTGATATCAAATTATCAATATTCTTAATTACTAGGCAGTATCATTCCAAATAATGTAGTATACATTTTGAACAGACAATTTAATACTGTTAAAAAAATGGAAAAATTGGGATTTATAGAAAAAATAAAATTGAATAAAAAGATATTAGGATTAGTAATTAGCGGTATAATAATCCTTATTGGTGTAATACCATTACTAATTTTAACTTTCGTTCCTGAATTGAAACATTCATATATAATTGAACCAATAGGACTTCAAACAGAAGATAACGTTTATATTAGTGCTTTTCGGTATACTCCACGAGGAGAAAAGAGTCATGCTGGTATTGTGGTTGGACATAGCTTCTTTGGGAATAAATTAAATATGCAACCCTTGAGTATAGAACTTGCCAAACGTGGATTTACTGTTATTAATTTGGATTTTAGGGGTCACGGAGCATCTGGCGGAAAGTTTTATCGTAGCGAACTAATCAGAGATATAAGGGCCGCTGTTGATTACTTAGAAAATAAATTAACCTACATTACCGAAATTGGACTTGTTGGTCATTCATTGGGTGCAGATGTAGTATTGGATTTTGCACGACTTAATCCTGGAAAAATAAACGCAACAGTAGCAATTGGGGCTATAACAAATAATGTAACAACTATTTCAAATCTATTAATCCTTAGTGGGTTATATGATACAGGTTTAACAGAAGAAAAAATTCTTGAAGTTTTAAGAGGTTACACAGGTTTGGAAAATGTCGTAA
>JBHLOF010000143.1:0-8349 GCA_048940805.1 Promethearchaeota archaeon | reverse complement strand
TTTCAGTACGATTCCACATTGGCAATAATTCGTCCTCCCAGTAAAAAATAACATAAGGCATCCCAATAGTTTCATAACCAGGTAGACTTCCAGTAAAGTTCCACCAATATTCCATTCTGTCAAAATTCCACTTTGCTACGGTTGAATTAAACTCAGAGCTATCATGAAAAGTGATTCCGGATCGTAGGTATATAGTATAATTAAGCTTTTGAGTAGGCTCTAAATCATACCCTGTGGCTAGTAAAGGTGTCAATTGCATATTTGGATCACTTAGGTCGTAAGTAAATAATGTCTCGGCTACTTGATCAACGATGATCTCCAGATTTTTTGACCAGTCAGAAACTGGATCAATCCTTAGGGGACCATCTTCCACCCCAACAATTAATGGTGAGGGTTCCGCAGGAGGAGCAACTTGATTAATGTACAGTCTTGTATGTCCGATTTGAGGATTGTTGAGGGGTATATTTGAACTAATAGCTACAATGGGTATAACTAGAAAAATAATCAATAATAACTCAAGGTTATTTTTTTCCATAATTTTCACTTAAATTTTTGTTGTAATTAATTTCACCTCTTTTTATATATATAGATTTTAGCAAGGTTAAGGAGTAAAATATGAAAAATTAGTAGTAGAATTTGGATTTAAGGGGTATAAATAACAAATTATTGAAAGGATGAGCTCATGGTGTTTCTAAAAAGGATATTTAACTTTACTTTATGAAAAATAAGCAGAATATCTACTTAGTCTAGATAATATAAACCTATTTGATAAATAGCATTAAATCCTTGATATACATAGATTCTAATTGCTTATTTTGGATTTAATATATTTGAATTAGAGAGGTGAAAGAAATGTCAAACATAACTCTAGATTATACCGGTTTAAAATGCCCTATGCCCGTGTTAAAAACGAAAAGAGAATTAAAAAATATGAAGTCTGGTCAAGTTTTTGAAGTAATTGTTGATGATATCGGGGCTAAAAAAGATATTCCCGCATTATTACATAAAACAGGGGATGAACTTATTGAGCTTAAGGAGGGGGATTCTAAATTAATATTTGTAATAAAAAAATCATAAAAGAGGGATAAAAGTGTCTGAAAATAAAATTAATTTTATAGTGAAAGACAACTCGTTTGAAAAATTCATGATGATGGTTATTTTAGGAACAACTGGGAGTGCTATGGATATGGAGATGAATTTTTTCTTTACTTTTTGGGGATTAGAGCTTCTGAAAAAAAAGAAAAAACCAAAGGTCGCGGGTATGCCATTTCCTATGAAAGGAATGGCCGCAAAGATGTTCAAGAAGAGATTGAAAAAATTTGGGTTAGAAGATCCTTGGGAATTGATTAAAGAAGCCGTAGATGACGGTAAACTAAAACTATTTCCGTGTAAAATGACGATGGATTTAATGGGTATAAAACTAGAAGACATGTGGGAATTTGTTGAAGAACCGATTGGTGCTGCAGGCTTTTTAGAAATGGGTGAAGATGCAAAAATTGTTTCATTATAATTTTTTTTTAATTTTGGTTGTAGTTTATAGCAATTGAAACGATTAATTAAGTATTTCAATTATCCTTAATTAATTTAGGATTAATTGAACGTGGATCAAGCTGAGAACAATTGTAATGAGAAACAAATTGATTGCTTATAAGAAACAGGAGATCGTTGCTTATATATTATTAATCCTTACTATGATCATTTGGGGAGGAACTTGGCCATTAGGACGTTGGTTGGTATCTGAAGAAGTAGGAGGAGCAACAATTCCTCCACTAATGATTGCTGTTATCCGGTATTTGCTTGCAATAATTTGCTTTTTTCCAATCTTAAAATTCAGAGAGCGAACCCTAAATTGGCAATTTGCAAAAGACAACTGGAAAATCTTAGTCTTGATGGGACTATTATCTGTCACAATTTATCAAGTAGGCTACTTGTTAGGTGAGATTTTTACTGCTGCAAGTGATGCTAGCATTATGGTTGCAACTAATGCTGTATGGGTCGTCATAATTTCCAGTATATTCTTGAAAACAGAATCGTTCACTTGGAAAAAGATAATAGGAACTTTATTAGCTTTTACAGCTGTTGTTATCGTAGTAGGTTTTTCTCCGAATGTTAATGTCTTAAACCGTATATTAGGAGATATTCTAATACTTATTGCTGCGTTTGCTTATGCGATTTATACAACCACATCACGATACTTTTTAAACAAAGCTCAGAAAAATCCAGATTCTTTTCAACCATCATCTTTATGGATAATCACATGGGTTTCACTATTTGGATTCTTAACTACAACACCCATAGCTTTAATCCTTAATCCTGAATACTTTAATCCAGTGGAATATCTGTATATCCCTCCCCGAATATGGATTGGAATCTCGTATTTAGCATTTCTTTCTACGATAGGGGCTTATACTTTCTATTTAGAAGGTGTGAAACGTTTAAGTGCAAGTAGAGCAGCTATATTTCAAACATTAGTACCATTATTTGGAGTAATATTTTCTGCAATATTTTTGCAAGAGCAGTTCGATATTTTTATATATCCCATTGCCCTTTTTCTTGTAATATCAGGAATTAGCCTAGTTAATTTAAAAAATACAAAATCTATTTGAAGTGGTAATCTTGGTGGTAAACCATCAATATTAGATGCAGATTTAAATCTAATACCACTAAATTTCACTATTAGCTTTATATACGGAAGTTATTTCTTTTTTTGTAATTACAAAGGAAATTCAATACAAAACTAATAGAGTAAAGGAAAATGGAAAGAAAAGAGAAAAATAGCATAATTGGGGGTATTTCGTTAATAATTGGGGTAATTATATTACTTTGCATGATACCTTCTAGTATAGTGGTTTTTTATAGTGTAGCTGCTTTCTTATCTGCATATATTTACTTATGGTTGGATGGTCTTGTACTTGGGATTTTTATGATACTTTATGCAATCTTTATGATAAGACCGGCAAAAACAATTAGTAGAAAGCAAAATCTAGGGCTAGCTGCAATGATATTTGGACTGATTTTAATAATTTTACCTATAGTTGGAATTGGAATCCAAATTTATTCTTACAGTATTCTTTATGGATTCTCATACGTTTCTATTGTTGTGAGTATACCGTTCCTTATCATCACTATACCTGGAATTGCGGTTTTGGTTCATGGTCGATTTTTACTAAAAAGATCTAGACCTGAGTAGTTATAATTCAATTTTTTTTCAATTCGATATTTTTTAACGCTTAATGCAATTTACAAAAAAATAAAAAAAAGAGTTGAAATATATTAGATTTTTTTCTTTTCTGAATAAATAAAAGAAAGTAAAAACTTAATCTTTAAATTCTAGTATTCCCCCAACTAATCCTAAGGCACCACCAGCTATTAAAATGAAAGTACCCAGTGAGTAAGTTTGATAAAAAACTCCCGAGGCGTCTATTAATGACACATCAAAAGGTATTATCCCTATCGGAGCACGCCATAATAAACTTGAATATCGGTTAAAACCCCATCCAGGGGTATCAACAGCAATAAAAATTATCATCATTATTCCGAACGCAATAACTATGAGTGAACCGATAAGTGCGAGATATTTGTTTGCTACTCCTACTAATTGTATAACTCCGGAAAATACGAATATTATAAAGACAACTGTGAATACATATTGGAGCGTTGTTTCTCCACCGTTAAATGTATTCCAATAAGCAACATTTCCAAATATCTCTGGGAGATTAAACAAAAACCCAATTCCTGATGAAAGTGTACGCCCGTCAGTACCATTTGTTTGACCAAATGAAAGAAGGAATGTTGAAACGAGGGCTAGAATCGCCCCAACAATAATTAAAATTTTTCCAGTTTTCATTGATATACACTCTATTTTTCGATTTAAATTGATTTCTAAAGAAATTTAGAAATTTAAGAGATTAATTAGTATATAAAGATTATGGCAAATATTACCCTTTTTTTTCTAAGTTTTTTGTGATTTAGCGGTCCCAGCGAATTTTACATGCGCAATAATTATGGGTTCTCCTATTAATTAGACCTTTGTTCCGACAAATTTCTGTAATTTAGGATCTTCTTGCCATAAATAAGCTTCTTTTCTAATGAATAATGAATCAAACTCATTAGTTTTTTCTAATTTTAAATAATATTCGGGTCCTTCAGATTTAGTACCAATACCACTCCTTCTAGAAATTATTGTTCCATAATATTTTTTTACTTCCATTATAGATCAATCCGTTTCTATCATTTATCTAATAAATTTTATAGATTAAATTAATAAGAATAGACTCGATAGACAATAAGAAACAAATTAAAATATAAAAACTATATTATAGTTATGGCAGAAGTAACTATAGAAATGGGGAATTGTGAAGTTTGCGGAGCAGAAATCAATTTAGCTGAAGCATGGAGAGTAAATGAGAAATATTATTGCCAAAAATGCTTTGAAAACTTAGAGTTTTAATGATATTTTTTGAATCTATACTTTTTTTTCCTCAAAGGTTCTTTTGATTAAAAATTTTTAATTAACAATGATATAGTTTGATTCTCCAGTGATTCTATCAACCTTTAAATATCTAGCTCTCAATTTTGATTCGTTGATATTCCCGATCTTCACTAATTTCTTCTCAATTTCTTTTGGAAATAAACATCTTGCAAGTAGTAATGTAAATTCTTTTAATTTTATACAATTGAATAATCTCAAGCTTTCAATAGAGTAAAACAATTCACTTAATAAATCTGCATTCATATCCCCTGAAAACTCCAGAAGTTCCAGGTTTCTATAAATTTTTGAGATAATATTATGAAGTATATTGTCTTTAGATAGTAATTTTAGTTTTTCAAAATTATTATTCAAATAATTACAGAGTAAAACATAATAACTTGCTTCTGATGTATAAAAATCGTTTCTATTTTGCATTATGCCATCTGGGGTAACTCGTGTTTCGATTTCATAATTAATACTTTTAATTCTTTGATCGTCAGGGTTGTTTAATGACTCGAGGAAAGCAAAAATTGCTAATATATTTGCAAGTTGAGATGTTTCCATACTTTCTAAATTGAGTATGTTAAATTCACTAGAGTCAAATTTGACTATATTATTTATTTGTTCATCGGTTAGCCATAATTTTACTAAGGAAGTAGATTGTAGATAAAAATATAATTGATTTGTGGCTTCAAGAATAGGCACATCAAAATCATGCAGAAAATCTTTGCATGAATCTCGTAAATAACCTTTAATTATTTTAAGATTGTAATCAATTTTCAATTCACTTCCTAAGTACAATGCACAATAACAAAGATCTGGATTTCTTAAAGAAATACGTGGAATAACTTCCATACAATCTTCAAAATGAACCTTTAGAAATTGTATGAGATGAGAAAAATCAAAGTAATTTTGAATATTGAAGAAATCAATGATTTTATAGATTAAATAAAATAACTGTATTTTATTTTGTAAATCATCTATATCCTCTAATTTTTCTATTTGTTCTTTATTCTCACAAAATTTTATAATTATTTTATCTCGGATTCGAATATATTTTCGTAAATTTTCTAGTTTTTCTGGTGATCGTTCAAACAAATTCTTAAGATTCTTTAGTTCAATTATAAAGTCAATAGAGAGTAACCCCTTGTTTTTAAAATACAAAATAATTGGTGTACCCCTTTCATCGACGAGATAAAAAATTACTTGTTCTAAGATTACTTCATAAACTAAAGGTGCAATCTTTTTTTCGTATAAATCTTTAATCGAAGAGATAATATCATTTTCTTCAATTTTAAGAGTGATAAATTTATCAAAAAACCTGTTTTGAACTTTAGCTCTGTATAATCCTAAAGTTACAAACTCATCTACCAAAAAAGGGATAATTTCTTCAAGAGCTTCAACAAAGTCATATTCGAGGTTTTGATTAGATTTTATTATTTTTCTAATTTTCTCAAGAAAATAGTTGTCAACATGATGATAAAACGTCTCCATTCCGTTTAAGTACATTTCAAGTATTTTGAAAATTCGTTGATATATCATATTAAATTATTTTCTCTTCAGATTTTATATTATAGTACTTGTTAAAGTATCCTTATACACGTTAAGAACCTCTCTTAATTTCGGGTAATCAATAATTTCTGAGCACATATATACTAATTTGCCGTTCCTCATAATAATAAATGTCGGGATGCTGGTTATTTTGTATTTCCATTCGATTTTCTTGTCTAGCTCTATGTTTATTTTCGCAAATAGAAAATATTCACCGTATTCTTCATTTAATTGTTCAAAAACGAGGGAAAAAGCTTTACAAGGGCTGCACCATTCAGCCCAAAAATCCATTACTAAATTTAATTTTGGATTTTCTAATACTAAATCATCGATCTCTTTGAGGTAATTAATATTTAAAATATCATAAGGTTTGTTTTGGGAATTATTAGGGCTCACAAGTTTTTTCATTTGAGAATCGTGCACTTTATTATTTAACATTGAGATCATAAAATTCAATTTACTTTAAATCTATCAATAATTAAAGTAGAATATAAATTTCAAGGCAAAAATTGCACCTTTGATTAATTCAATCATTATTTCGGTTTAAAATATCGAAATTGAGCAAATTCTGGGGTAAGGATTATCGTAATGCAAAAGAATACAAGGAAAAGTGACTGAAACTGATCAATATGTTCCATTTTCTAAATTTTTTAAGATGAAATGTTGGATTTTGATACTTAATAATAGATTAAATTTGTTATTGCTCAATTTCAGCAAGAAATAAATCCGTTATTTGAAACCACTTTTGCTTAGTTTCAGAGTCAGATATGCTTTTTTTTGTTAATTCCTTCCCTTTTTTGAGATTTTTAATTGCTAAATCATTATTTTTGAGTGCAATATAACAAATTCCTAATTTGATATAAGTTTGATATATGTACCAATTATTACTTCCTATCACGATTGCTTTTAAAAATTTTTTCACAGCCTCATCATATTCCTCAAAGTACATCAATATCTCACCATATGTATCAAGATAGATTCCATTTTCAGGCTCTTTTTTTATAATTTGCTGAATAATTTCTAAAGATTCTTCCTTTTTGTCTAAATATTGCATCCAATAAGCTTTGTAACAAAGGAGATCATTATCCTGGGGATACTTTTGAATAAGTTGATTTATTAACTCCAATCCTACTTCAATTTCTTGCATTCTTTTTAGCACAGCTGCCTTTAATATTTTGATATCCTTTTCGCTCTCAGGAAATCCTTCTAGCATTTTATCTAACAGTTTTAATGCTTCTCGATATTTGTTAAAATATACAAAAATTCTGATTTTCAAATAATAAAGATTGAGGTTTTCTGGCTCTTTACTGATTTTCTCTTCAATACCTTTTATTTGATCTTCATATTGATTTCCTGAATCTTCAACAAATTGTGACTGAAGGATATCCGTTATTTTCTGCCAAATTATACCTTCTAATTTATCTTCTGTTATTTTTAACCTTCTTTTTATCGTTACTTTATAAGCTAGATAATGAATATAATCTGGTAGGAACTCTGTTAATGCTCTTTTTAATTCCTTACTAAATAAAATTTCACAGCTTTTATTTGCAATATTATTTATGATGTGGTCCATATCTTTAGGAGATAATTCTGGGGTCGTTTTTGAAAAAAGTTTATTTAAATAAAAAATCTTGTTAATCTGATTTTCAGTAATTATTCTTAGTATTTTCTCTAGCCTCCCATCCGACTGAAAGTAATAATGTTCACCTGAAGGCTGCGTTATTTTAAAAAATCTTTGGGGATAAATCTTCCCTTCTGAAATTTGATCAACATAATAATCAAGCGTAGTTTTTTTAATTTTGTAAACTTGAGAAAAATCTTCTGAGGAAATACAAAGTGGGTATCCATCTGGATGATTATGGGACAGAAATAGTAAAATTTTGTGAAATTCTTCCTCTTCTTTTAAGATTGGCTTTACTTTTTCGTAATCCAATCGAAGTAGATTGTTAAGAAACCTAAATTGTATATCTTCTCCTCTAATATCATACTTTTCAAAAAATTGAATGGTTTTTTTTGTGTTTTCTTCAATTCTTTTACCCTCTTCCTCTAAAATACTCTGTCTGTCTAAATCATAATTTTGAAGCATTCTTGAATACTCTGATTTACCTGCTCGGGTAATGATATATTTTCCATCCTCCTTAATGATATATCCTTTATCGGTTAATACATTCAAATTTTTTGATAAGGAGGATTGATTAATGGATAGAGGATCTTCAAGAAAATCAGACCTTTTGCAGTAGTTATTATTATAAGTCATCCAAAGAATCCAGTCAGAGTAATTTCTTCCACTTTTTAAGATGATTTTAGGAGGATAGTTTAGTTTTCGT
>JBHLOF010000142.1:0-8351 GCA_048940805.1 Promethearchaeota archaeon | reverse complement strand
TTCATAGGTAAATCATTATTTAAAGAAAATTCAAATATCTTCCCAATATCATGCAACAAGATGCCAGTATAAATTAAATCTACGTTTAATAAGGTATTTTTTTTATAGTAATTCACTAGTTCGTCAAAGATGCTAATCATGCCTACGGTGTGTTCTAGATTCCCATATTTGTAATTATGATGGTGAATTACAGATGAGGGACATTCAAAATACTTGGTCTTTATATCATCATCTGAAAAAATTGCTTCTAATAATTCTTTTAGTTTGGGACTCTGTAGATTCTGAATGGTGGATTCTACTTTCCTTATCATAGTGTTTATATCAATCGATTTTGCAAAGGAAAAATCATCTAAGTTAAATTCAGAGTCATTTAATTTCCTTGGTTCCGAGACATCAACAGAATTATATTTTACTTTATATCTACCATTAAATTCTATAACATTTCCTAATTCAAACAAATTCATCTCTTTTCGATACTCTTCCTCGTTGTTTGTCCATTTATTGAAATTTGGTAATTCACCAGTTGAATCTCTAAACGTGATATTAAAATAAGGTCGATCGTTTGAAGTATACTTCTTAACTTGTCTAATAACCTGTAATCTGGCTGTAAAACTAAAATCATTGTTAGCCTTCTCAATTTTTTCTAGAATTTCTTTCATCTTCAAAATTTTACTCACATCAATATCCTGTAGAAGTAATTTTCTCAAATTTGAACTTATTCAAATTCAATATGATGAATATGAAAATGAGAACTTAAAATTATTCTATTAAATTAAAAATATCAAAATACAGAGAGAATTGCTTTATGATTAATAGGTGGATTCTTAAGTAGTAAAATAAAATTTGAGATCATCTTGTTTATAAGGTATTGTTATAAATCTCTTACAATTATTACATTGAAATATAATTTCCTCATCAGTTTCATCCCAGTATTCAATAACTACGCTACCACACCTAAGACAATTTCGAGGTACTCTTTCTAACACCTTTTTTTTCTTTTCAAAAGTTCCCTCTTTTTCCCAACTAGAGATTAAATTGTTCACATTAGAATCTTTAGACATTTTCTCAAAACATCTTTGAATTGTGATAATAACTGCATTCTTTTCGTATTACCACTGTTTATATTTAAAAAAAAAATTCCGGATTTTACACCGGATATTCTAGAAATTAAAGAAAAACTATATTACCAATATGTGATCGCAAAATTCCATTGCCATCCAATGGTTTCCTGCCAGGCATGACTCCCAACACCAGTATACCAGCTTACTTCATGATCTATTGTGTGCACCCCCCATCCTAAGGTCCATGGTTCATAAATATGGTAAAAAACTAGAACTTTAGTAGGTTCACCAATTAGGATGCCTTCTTCATCGTTCCACCAGAAAGTTTTTAACTCAATAGTTTCCCATCCATCCATTATCATTGTCCATGACCAAGGTTGCATGAAAACTTTGTCTCTTTTTTCTTGCTCCGTTTGAAGCATCCCAACGATAATATAATGTGTTTCAGCAATATGTCCCTCATAATTGTTTGTTATTCGATTTCCTCCGTTTAACCAAACATTTAATACTGTGTCTTGCTCCTGTTTAATAAAATCGAATTGGTTAACACCAATTTCTTCCCAAACTATAGGTACTGTTACGCATCCCAATCCAGTTACTGGGTTGGTTGGTCCGGAATCTCCTGTGCCAGGATCTTCAAATGCGGCATAGGCCCAATTACCACC
Organism: Promethearchaeota archaeon; assembly: GCA_048940805.1. GTDB lineage: Archaea > Asgardarchaeota > Lokiarchaeia > Sigyniarchaeales > SOKP01 > Loki-b32. The sequence continues at coordinate 6,625 of JBHLOF010000142.1, read as the reverse complement.
AAGAGCAAAAAGTATAGTTATATATGCTTCGGGATATGTATCAGTTCGAGTTTTAACGACTCCAGTACCTTGAATAATCCATACATATTGCCACCATTGCCCAGAGTTAGGATCTTGCCACCACTCGAGAAAGTATGCTACCCCATCTTTGAGTCTTCCATGATATAACATAACTTCTTCATTTGTTATAGGATTGATACCTATTTTTTTGAAAGAAGCTTTTTCCGTCCAACTGCTAACATAGTTATGTTCAACATTTGCAGTGATCAAGATATTGGCGGTTGGATCCCATAATCCTGCTCCTTCAGCGCTCAGATGGACTTTTACAACTGTGCCGGCTTTTACTGCACCCACTGAAGTGGCACTTGCTATGGTACTTATCAATAGCACCACGGTTATTGCTATTATTACTTTTGATCTCGCTTTCATGAATTTCTCCTTTGTTTTTGATTTGAATTTTGATCAAAAATGATCAGTTGTTTGATATTTCTTTCAGTAATAAAAAGCTTATTTTAAAAAATACCAGTAAAACTGGAAATTAAGTGGTAAAATGGACTATTTTAGTAAGAAATTACTAGGAATTGTTAAATTTAATTTCTTTATAATAGAAAAAATAAAAAAAAAGAGATTGAAAAATGAGTTTACAAGTCACGTGCTTTTACAGTTTTACGATTATTTCCTTGAGCTCGTCCAACTGCTTTATCAAGCATGCCCATGATGATATTGTTTAGAGCATCACCATCTAATACGGCACTGCTTGTATTACATCCTTTTCCTTTAATATATTCTCGTACCTTTGATTTTACGAAGAGTGGTTCAACCTTCGCAGCTTTTTTTGCCATTTTGTATCTTCCTCTTTTTTAAATTTTTTAAAGATAATTTAACCTACTGTTTAAAATAGCATTGAATAAATTACAGTTAGTTAAGTATTTATTTTTCAACTGTATTATTAAATCTTTGCTATTTTAACTAGAGTTTTTTCAAATTCTTTTTTTTCTTATGAATTTGAAGGAAGACTTAGCATTTTAAAAAAGAGTGATATCAATGACATAAGTCAGAAATTGCTTAAATTTGAAGCATACTGTTAATAATTACATTGATATAAAATGGTAATTTTTAATCAGTTTGCTATCTTAATTGAATTAGCTCTAAGTAGATAAGGTTTAGTGATTTTGATAAAATATTGTTGGAAAACTAAGGTAAACATTAAAAAAAAAATAATATTGATGTTTTGTGAGTAATTCGAAGAAAAAAGTCAATTGTGTTTATTTTGGTGGTGCAAGTACAATTTCAATACTTGAAACATTGTTATTTTGTCCATTTTCTCCTTCTAATTGTTCTGTGCTAAGTTTGATGTCCTTATATTCTGTACCTTTTAAGAATCTATTTCTAAGAATTTCACACACATCAACAGCATGAGAAATGGCTCTACCTCGAGCCTTCACAGTACACTCTTCACCCTTGTTAAGGATCATCATGGTAGCCATCACATAATTCATTGTAGGACGACGACCAACAAAGACAGCATTCTCTTCTTTAGCCATTTTAATTTCCTCTTTGGGTTTTAATTATCTATAGTATATCTATCTTTTTTGTTTTCTTGCGTTTACGTATTACGTGTTGAAGTTTTCTCGTAATTTAAAGTTCAATTACGGTACTCACATTTTTTTGAAATTTTAGACATTTTTTAAATTTTATTGTCTGGATAATAAATAATTTGGATAGCAAAACCACTGAAATTTATATTTTATAATAAAAAAAAGAGTTTAAATGAAAATTTACATACCTTTCAGCTTTACTCCAAGAAAGAAGAGAAACCAGGTGAGAAAGATCAGTACCAATGCGATTAAAAACCATCCATCATATCCGGCTATTTGAAAAGAAACTGCTGCAAGTAAGCTAGACCAAATACCCATACCATCAAGAAGGATAAAAATTGAAACAGCCATTGTAATAAAGGTAATAACTACAATAGCTTTACTAGGGGGTGTCCATCCCATATTTTTCACCAATCTATTATTTATATTTTTGAATTTGAGTTAGTATGTTAATATTGGATTTAAGGTTTTATAAACTTTTAAATTTTATATCATTGATTTGAGATATAATAAAGTACTATTAGTTCTTAGTTTGCGTAAAATCAAATTTATTCTCATCTTTTATTTTTTCTTCATAATAAATTTGATTTTTCCCATTATCCTTCTCTTTATCGTCATCTTTCTTTACTAAATCCCATATAATACTCGCAACAAGTAAGATTGACACTATAACTAATAGGGGGACTAATAATCCAGAATCGGTGAGAATTATTTTAACCCACCCAATATAAGGAATTCTACTAACTACAACCCCATAAATTCTCGCTTCTGAAATCCAGGCGGGATCAGGATGGATATTTGCATCTCCCTTTGTCAAAAATAACCATCCGTTGTCATACTTTTTATCAATTACTCTATGAACAACAGGCTCTACAGGTGCATAAGACCATCCCGGTAATCCTCTCGCGTCAAACACGATAATATCACCCTCTTTTCCATCAATGGTGCCATTTCTTATGTTTTCAGGATTGGTCCCTTTCAAGAACAATAGATCACCTTTATGCAAATTGGGTTCCATAGATCCTGAAACAACTACAACCATAGGGGTGTTAGTGTTTAAAGCCACCTGTAATATGTAATAAATTAGGAAAGCTCCAGAAAAAGCCGTACCAAGTAAAATCACGGTAACTATGATTTTCCTCTTAACTGATGCTTTTTTTTCTTTTTTAATTGGAGCCTTGATGTTTCTTCTCTTCATGATTCCAAATATGATTTAATATGAATTAGTAAATAAAATGACTAATTTAAATCTTCTATTTAAGATTTAAATCTATATTGATAACTTGTAAAATCATTAAATTTTGGCTTGTAATTATGTTTTCCTCTTATAATTTTTTTTAATTGTTCAAATTAGTTTAAGAAAAATTTCAATAATATTTTATAGTATAGATTCTTGATTTAAATCATTCAATATATCTTGAAATTAAACTAGGACGGGGTTAAGATCTTCTAAATGCTTGAGAGAACTCAATTATTTGATATGAATGGGACAAACCATGAGGCAATCCAAACGATGATAGAGAATTTTCTACAAAATGAATTGAGATTTTCTACGAATTCTACAAAAATAGGGGAATCTTTAATCAGAATAACGTATTTTGACGAAAATCTTGATCCAGAGAAACAAAAAGAGAACAGAATCTCTATACTAAATGAACCTGAGAGGAAAGTTTATATCCAAATCAATGGGCAATTAACAGATGGTCAAGTTAAGAAACTCTGGCATGAATTAGAAAAATATTTACAACCTTTTCCAAAACAAGAAGAAAATAAGGAGACAATATCTACAAAAGATGGAATAATTGAAAATATTATTGATTCAATTGAGATCAAAGGATACTCAATCGAAAAGGATGATGCTCTCAACTTCCTCGAAAACTTCTATTCAAAATATGAAAGACTTCCTGTAAAGCAGGAAATTGAATCAATTGTTAAAGGTTACATAATAATGAAGAATGAAGATGATCTCCTAAATAGAACAAGAACAGTAATTGAAAAAGAACCTGTCTCTGAAGAATTTTTGGGAAAAAGTAAAACAGATAACCCCACTTTTTCAGGTCGCAGAAAATGCCCCAGTTGCGGAGATCTAATTTCCATTCATGAAGTAACTGATAAGAACCAAATCATTATGGACTATCCGCGCATATATGGGCGAAAAAAGTACTGTGGCCGCTGCGGATATGAATGGCATTAATTTTTATGAACGGAGTTATAGTTATAAATATTACTTTATTTTATGTGATATTAAATTAAATGTGAAATAAGACTTAGTTATTTACTAATTATTTATAATGTAAATTGATAAAAATGGAAGATTTTGCTATTATTCATAACCCTATTGCTGGGGGAATTAAAAAAGGAAAAGCAGATTTAGATTATGCTGTCGAGTGTCTTGATAATTTAAAAGTTTCTTATAAGCTTTTCGAAAGTGATTATGCGGGACATACAATTGAACTTGCTAGCCAGCTAGCTAAAGATGGATACAGAGTAATAGGAGCTGGTGGTGATGGAACTTGTAATGAAGTTCTTCATGGGGTAATTAGTTCAAATTCAGGCGCATTATGTGGATTTATCCCTATGGGATCTGGAAATGATGTGCCCGCAGTGATTGGGATTTTACCAGATATTAAGAGAGCATGTGAAATTATCGCGGAAGGTTATTCAGCTAAATCTGACGTAGGTTTGGCTACGAAAGATGATGGACTCAAGAGATATTTTTTAGGTATAGGAAGCCAAGGATTTGATGCTGAGGTCGCGAAAAGAGCAAATGAGAATAAAGAGAAAAATTATAATTCAATCGTTCTCAAAGTTTTATTTTCATGGAAAAATAAGCCAATTAGAGTTATTATGGATAATGACACCTACGAGGGGGATGCTAATTTGGTTGCGGTAGGGAATGGTGGTTCTTATGGTGGGGGTATGTATATTTGCCAAAAAGCTAGAGTAGATGATGGAGTGTTTGATATTAGCATTGCTAATGTGAAGAAACTTAAATTATTATTTCAATTCAAAAAAACATATAGTGCTTCTTTACTGCCACATCCGAATGTATATGAATATCAAAGTAAGAAGGTACGAATTGAAATGCTAAATCACGAAGATGATGCTTATTTATGTCAAGTTGACGGAGAGATGATGGGTGAATTACCAGTTACATATGAAACATTGAAAGATGGTTACGAATTCATTCGACCTCAAACCCACGAGGTAGCAGAGGCATTTAAAGAAAAATACGGACATTACTTTTGGGAATGTGATCATTAATCTTTGTTCTGAAGAGGTTTATCTTTAACAACCTTGATTGATAAAGTTATTACTACTCCAATAGCAATAATTATTATGGTATATACCGTTATATCTAAAAATTCTCTGTTAATATCAATAAACCAAGGATAATAACCTTTATAATCATCTAACGTTATATTAAAATAATTATTGTAAATAAATTGCTCAACTGTTTTTCCTGTCACATTCAAGCTTATATTAGCAATATTGCTCAAGTCGTCTTGAGTTGTGTGATGAAAAGGCCAATTTGGATTATCCCAAAAGTTTATTATTAAATCAGCGGAGGGAATTCCAAGATTCAAAAAAGCTCGATGATCATCTATAATTGAACGTGATATAGGGTTTAAAGGGAATTGTGGAGTAAACCCCAAACTTCGTCCAACAGCAAATATCTCATCTAGGAGAGAGGAGGTTGAATATTGCTCGTCAATAAATTGTAGATTTGTACCACCCACCATATCTAATAATATCATTGCATCGAATTCTTCGTTTTGGGAATTATAGAAATTATCAATCTCATTTGCAAATTTTCGAGAACCCTCTACCCAATCCCATCCTAGAATTCCAGCTCCTCCTTCATCAATACCTTGATCTTCAGCATCAAAAAATAGAAACCATATTTGGCAAGATAAATTTTCTTTTACCTGATATAAAGCCTTAGCAAGTTCAATTAAAACAGCAGAACTACTACCTCCATCATTAGCTCCTGGTACGGGATTATTTCTTTTTAATGGATCTGGATCCTTCGTTGCTTTTGCGCGAGAATCATAGTGAGAACCTAAAATGATTATATTGCTATTATTTTTGTTTAATTTAAATAGTACATTCTGACACTCAACGGAGTGAATTGTAAAATTATGTAATACATAGGTATAATTAGGGTCAATATCCTTAAATTTTGAGATATAATAATTCGTACAGTTTATCCTTTCTTGCGTACCGGGAATTCGAAAACCGAGATTTATCTGATCTTCAAGGTATTGATAAGCATTGTTACCATCAAACTTCAAGTCAATATCAATATTTTGAATCTTTAAATTGTTCCTTGAGAAATAGGGTAAAAAAAAAGATCCCAAACCTAATAAAATCAAACAAATAGGAAATAAAAGCTTGTATTCTTTTCTGATAAAATTTCACCATTATAATTTAAGATTTTTATTGACTCATTTTGAAGTAATAAATCTAATCATAAATGTTATTTTGTAAAAAATATTTTATTTCTAAAAAAGGGGATGTTTAATTTGAGTACAGAAAAAGCTAAAACCGACATCTCAACCTTACCTTTCATGGATAACAGCCTTGATTTGGAAAAGAGGGTTGAAGATTTAATAGGAAGGCTAACTCTACATGAAAAATTTAGGCTTTGTGCTGGAAGAAAGTGGTGGTATACTAAACCGATACATCGATTAGGAATTGAATCATTCGCAATGCACGATGGACCTCATGGCGTTAGAGTAGATAGAGAAGGAAAAATGAAATCTACATATTTTCCCTCAGCAATCTGCAGAGCCGCGACTTGGAATGTCGAATTATCAAATAAGTTTGGTATCGCGATTGCAGAAGAAGTACGCGATGTTGGAGCCCATATGTTGCTTGCTCCAGGTATAAATATTCAAAGAACACCCATGTGTGGACGAACATTTGAATATCAATCAGAAGATCCACATCTAAATAAAGAATTAGCTGTAGCTGTTGTAAAAGGAGTTCAAAGTCAGAAAGTGGCTGCATGTATTAAACATTTT
>JBHLOF010000034.1:0-35754 GCA_048940805.1 Promethearchaeota archaeon | reverse complement strand
CTTGATGATTCTGCTGTATATTGTGAACAGTGTGGGATCAAAGTCGGAAAAGAAGATGCTACCAAGTTTTTTAATGAATCTGATGCAATTTTTCAGTATCATGAACTTGAATATGAATTAGAGGATATAAACGATGAAATTTCAACCTTACCCTCTAAAGAAGCCTATTTAAATCGCTTAAAACAATCAAGAGACCAAAAATTCAACCAATTACAACAAATTCGGGATATTATGATAAAAGAAAAGAAAGATTATGATGATCTTCTTAAAGTAAGTTTTTCTTCCATTAAAGCTCGTTTAAGAGGAGATCTGGACGAGAAAAAACGTTTAGAAGAAGCGGAATATCTAAAGGCTCTGGCAAACTTTCAGTATATTGAAAAAGAATATCAAATACTAGAAACTGATGTAACTAATTTTGAAAATGAAATAAATCGAATAAATGGCTTAAAATCTAAAATCCCTTCTTTAGAAAATGAGATGGAAAAATTACTTGCTGAACTTACTGCTGGCAAAGCTACTGATAGGTTGAAAGATTTGGAGACTCATTTCAATCATTTTAAAGCTGAGATGGCGAAAGCTCAAGATATTCAAAATAAATTTATGCAAGCAGGTGAATTACTTTCTGAAGCTGAAAACCATCTGTCTAACTCAATAGATAAACTTAGACATGCAGAAGGTTTAGGAACATGGGATACGTTTTTTCGGGGAGGTTTTTTCGTCGATTCAATGAAACATGGAAATCTGGATGGAGCTAGAAACGATATTAATCGAGCCCAAACATTAATAACAAGAGCAAAAAATTTGGTTGATGTTATTGACGATATTTATATTGATTTTGAAGCCCCTAATCTCTTCTTTGATATGTTTTTTGATAACTTTTTTTTTGATCTTTTTGGAAATGCAAAGATTACTCGAACTAGAGAAAGAGTTGAAGAAGCTCTTCACCAATTATTTGAAAGTCGCAAAATTACGAATCAACATCAATCTCATTGGGAACAAAAAAGGAATGAATTAGTGGTTGCGATTAATGATACTAAGAAAAAAATTCGAGAAGAACGTTTATCTTTGTTGTAAAAAAGGATTTAAAAATATCTTTTACAATTCAAATCCTCATTCCTTTCATTTTAACAACTAATAAAAAATAAGAATTAGAGTTATATTCAAAAAATCTCACACTACATTATTATATCAACCAAAATAACTCTTTCTAGACTTTAGGTGATAATTAAAAATGATTTCAGACGTAATTTCAAAGGATAAATCAAAAGCCTTTCTTTTCTGTAATGAAGCAATAGTTCGAGCTGCACTTGAATCGGATGTAAAAATAGTAGCGTTTTATCCCGGATCTCCTGTTTCAGAAATATTGGATACCTTCTTTCAAATAGCAAATAACTTTAATATTAAAATGGAAATAGCAACTAATGAAAAGGTGGCCTTAGAGATTGTAGCAGGAGCCTCAATGGCAGGGCAGAGATCCTTTACAGCGATGAAGAGTGTAGGATTAAATGTTGCGTCGGATACATTTTTCAGCCTTGGATATACTGGGGTCAATAAAGGGTGTGTATTAGTTTTTGCAGATGACCCATATTGCCATTCCTCTCAAAGTGAAGAAGACGGTCGTTTTTTTGCTTCAAACGCTTATATTCCTATGTTGGAACCAAGTGATCCAGTTGAAGCAAAAGAAATGGTAAAAGTCGCATTTGAGATATCAGAAAAATTTCAAACTCTTGTCTTAATAAGAACAACAACAAGGATTAATCATCAGTCTACAATTGTACCTCTTGAACCCTTAACTAGAACAGAATTTACACCAACTAGTTTTAGAGCATATAATAAAAAATACGCAACCGTCGGCTCAAAAGCTCGAGAATTAAAACTAAAAATGCTTGAACGAAGAGATAAGATTAAAAATGAATTTGAAATTTCAGAATTCAATAAGAGAATTAATGGAAACTTAGATTACGGAATAATAGTTTCAGGAGTGTCTTATAACTATGTATTGGAAGCATGTGATAAACTTAATATTAAACCTCCTATTTTAAAATTAGGAACTACTTATCCACTACCCTTAAACTTAATGACAAGTTTTATTAAGGATCTGAAAGGAGTCGTAATAGTCGAAGAGTTATCGCCCTATTTAGAATTAAGTGTGAAAGCATTAGCTAAGGATGTAAATCCTAATCTAAAAGTAATCGGGAAAGAGTCTGGACATTTTAGCGAAGCTTTAGAATATAACATCCCTATTGTTTATAAAGTTTTAAATGAAACATATCAAGCTAAGGGTAATTTAAATTATGACGCAATATTGGAACATTCTTTAAGTTTAAAATCGATTTTACCGGTCAGAATTCCAGTTTTTTGCCCAGGATGCCCTCATCGTGCAACTTTTTGGGCACTCAATAGAGCATTAGCAGGAAAATCAGACAAAATTGCCTTCATAAATGATATTGGATGCTATTCAATGCTTCTTTTGAATAAAGATATCTACTCAAAAATGAATCCCGACGACTTATTATTAGCAATGGGTGCAACTTTAGGAACAGGTAGCGGTATATCTTTAAGTGCAGAAGAAAAAGTTATTTCAGTTATTGGGGATAGTACCTTTTTCCATGCAGGATTACCAGGAATGGTAAATATTTGCAATAATAATGAAGATGTAATAGTAGTTGTACTTGATAACTCTGTCACAGCAATGACAGGACAACAGCCGAATCCAGGAACAGGTTACGGCCCTGGTAGAGTATCCAAGAATAAAATTCAGATTGAAAACGTTTTAAAAGGGATTGGTTTTAATAATATCGTTATAAATGATTGTTTTGACGCTAAAAATTGTATCCCTGTATTTAAAAAAGCATTAGAAGAAAAAGGACCTACGATTATCATATCTCGTGGCCCCTGTGCTTTATGGAATGATAGAAATAAAAGAAAACGAGGAGAATTGATTCAACCCTTTCATGTTGATAATTCTATTTGTCGTAAATGTCATACATGTATGATTGATTTTTATTGCCCAGCAATAAGTATGGAATCAAGTATTAGTGAATATCGGGATGACAAAGAAAAATTATGGGAAGGATATTCCTCACATATATCTCATGAATTATGTGATGGATGTGGTGTTTGTTCTATTATTTGCCCTTATACTAATCACGAAGCGCGTTCTGAAAAGGATGTAATAAAACCATATACAAAACAGAGGGAGGTGCCCCATGACTTATAATATCATGACTTCTGGCGTTGGTGGACAAGGATTAATGCTAGTTTCTAATATATTAGGCTTAGCTTGCGCAGAATTTGGCTTAAATATAAGAACTGCTGAAACTCATGGATTAGCTCAACGCTCTGGAACGATATATACCCATATTCGCATAGGAGAAAACATTTTTTCTCCGTTAATCCCTTATGGTGAAGCAGATGTTCTTATGGGAATGGAGGCAATGGAAACACTAAGATACATTGAATTTTTAAAACCTAATGGGACGATAATAATGAATAATTACATTTGGTATCCAGTACAAAGTACATATCAAAGAGTCATAAACGACGAATCTTCCTATGTCTCAATTGATGAAATTCTAACCCAACTAAAGAAGGTTACACAAAAAATTCATATTATAAATGCTTTAGAGTTATCAAATAAAGTAGGAAACCCACTCACGTCTAACGTTGTTTTATTAGGAGCTATGACTAAGTTAGAGAGATTTCCTGTCACTGTAGAACAAATCAAAGAGGTATTAGTAAACGTAGTCCCTAAAAAAGCACTAGAAGCTAATTTAAAAGCCCTTCAATTAGGATCTAAAGCATTTTGATGAGAACTAGCACATAAATATCTTAGGATTTCTTTTTGTTTTCAAGATAATCTGTAATCCCTATTATACTATTTCTTACAAAAAAGAATTCATTTTTTCTTTTATTTTCATCTAGCAAGTCAATATTGGCAAAATATATATCCTCTTTTTTTAGTTCTTGTTTTACTCTTTCAATATAGTCCTGTTCATTTTTCAAATCAAGGAGTCTGCCAATAACTTCTACCCAAACAGCTAATTGATCCTTGGCAATATTAAGCATTAAGTCAACATCCTCTTTCATCCCATAATGGGCGTAGCATATTTTTTTTGCTCCTAAGTTTCCTTCTAATAATTTTTGGATATTCTTTCTTGAAATCTCATAATTGAATATAGGAGGTGTAGCAGGACGAGTATAGATTTTTCCTGGCAATGGAATATTCACTCCTGCTGCCTCACCAATAAGTAAATATTCATCGAAAAGATAGGACTGATGATGTGGTGCATGTCCAGAGGTATCAATTACCTTAATTCTATCATTTGCTATTGTTTCCTGATAGAAAATTCTATCTTCAGGTACGGGGAAAATTTCACCATATAACTCTGCAACCTTACCCAGGACTTTTAAACTTCCCTCCCAAAGCCTTTTAGGATTTATTAAATGTTTAATTCCCCTCGGGTGACAAATCACTTGTGCTTTTGGAAAAGAATTTATTAATTTCCCTACCCCACCAGCATGATCTTGGTGGATGTGTGAAATCAAAATATATTGGAGATCATTTTTTTGAATTCCAATCTTACGTAAAGCAAGTTTCATCGAATTTAGTGACGAAGTTGGACCTGTATCTAAAAGAAAACATAGATCATCGTCCTTAAAAACCCACGAGCTTAGCGTACTGGTGAAATTTGTTCCTTTAAGATCAAGTTGAATTTCATGAAAATTGGATGAAATCTTAATAATATTCATTGTGCAATTGTTAAATTATCTCTTTTGAAAGATAGGAATATAAAATCATAGATTTGGATTTATAATTTTGCCCAACTAAATCCAAGAACCATTCTCTTCATATATTCCAGAGTTTCTTTTAACAATTAACCTAAAGAATTAAATATTTAATTATCGTAAAAAACTTGTAAATATTTAGTGAAAAACAAAAATTATAAGAAAAATGCAGAAAAAAAGGATACTATATTTAATTTTAATCTTTTTTATGTTAGGTTTATCAATGAGTATCGTAAGTGTAAAAGCAAATCCTCCTAGTAGCATAAACCTAGCATACAATACTGAAGCCGAGCAATTAGATGTTTCTATCACTCATATTAATGCTGGGTCTTCTACCCATATAATTGATCAGGTTGTTATAAAGGTCAACGGAATTACAATAAAAACTCAATCATACACGAGTCAACCAGGGAATTCTTTTACATATAGTTATAACAATATCACCGCCACTATCGGCGATTCTATTCAAGCGGTTGTTCGTTGTACAATTTCCGGAAATTTTTCTAAATCTATAGTCGTTGGTAGTGCACCTGCAATTCCAGGATATTCATTATTTTTGGTGTGTACTGCTATTGTTTTGCTACCTCTAATATTAATTTACTATAAAAGGATGGGAAAGGTGAAAAATTAAAACGGCTTTATCAGATCTCCTTCTATTTCCCCATTTTTATCTAATGATCATAGCTATTGCCTTTTTAACTACATCAATTATATTAGTTACAATACATAAACCCAAAAAATGGTTTTATCTTCATATATTTTTCTCTACAACAGGCACAGTTCTAGCAATAATAGGCGTAATCCTCTTAATGGTTTTGAACCTAACTATTCTACACGGTGCTTTAGGATTATTTGTAATTCTTTTTTTGGTTGGAGAAGTAATTGGGGGTTCTGTTGCAAGGAAAATAAAAAATAAAAAGCTTCGATCACTTCATCTATGGATCAGTCGAATAATCTATATTGTTGTTATAATTAATCTAATCCTAGGAATCAGCTTTTTTATTTAACCATTAATCCGATAATTTAATTTTCTACTATTCTTTTTTTTCCTACAATGGAAGGAATGAATAATCAAATTTTGAATATTGATTTGTCGACTGAAAAGGTAACAGTTAATCAATTCGATGAACATATTCTTTCGAATTATTTAGGGGGAAGAGGATTAGGTGTAAAAATATTTACAGATCTTACTCAAAAAGGTATTGATCCCCTTAAAGATAAGAATCACTTAATATTTACTGTAGGTCCGATAACTGGTAGTACCGTTCCAACTAGTGGGAGATTTTCTTTGGTGACCAAATCTCCTCTGACTAATACCATTTTTCATTCTAATTCCGGAGGGTATTGGAGTGTTTACTTTAAGAAATGTGGATACGATGCCCTAATAATCTCAAACAAATTAAAGGATGAAGACAAAGGATATATTGTAATTAATAGGAATGATAATGTAGAAATTAAGGATGCCTCACATCTATGGGGATTAAAAACTTCAAGTTTGGTTGAAAAAATAAAAGAGTTAGAAGGAAAAAATTCTCAAGTTTTGTGTATTGGTCCGGCAGGAGAAAATCTGGTAAAATTCTCTTCAATAATAAATCAAGCCCATAGAGCGTTCGGTCGTGGAGGTGTTGGAGCAGTTATGGGCTCAAAGAACCTTAAGGCTATCGTAGTTCAAAATGGTAATAAAAAATTTCCTATAAAAGAAATAAACCATATGAAACAGCTTAATGCGGTAGCTCTTGATAAAATTCGGGTTGTTCCAACGACTTCCCAAGGCTTAGCTCTCCTTGGAACTTCAGCTCTAGTAAAAGTTATAAATCTTTTTGGGATGTTTCCAATACGAAACTTTCAATCTGCTTTTACCGATTCAAAAACTATAGATCTTGTAAGTGGTGAGAAGTTAAGAGAAAGATATTTAGTGAAGAATGAGGGGTGCTTTAATTGTATCATCAAATGTGGTCGAATGACAGACACTGGAGAAATGAAAGGAAAAGGTCCGGAGTATGAATCTTTGTGGGCATTAGGGCCCTTGATTGGAATATTTAACCTAAAGGAAATATGTCATGCTAATTATTTATGTAATGAATTTGGACTGGATACAATCTCCACAGGTGGAACCATTGCCTGTGCTATGGAATTGGGAAAAAATAATAAGATTAATAATGGTGATTTTGAATTTGGTAAATCTGGAATACTCTCCAACCTTATTGAATCAATAGCTTTAAGGAACGGGATTGGTAATGAACTTGCAGAAGGTTCCTTACGGTTTTCAAAAAAGTACGAGTGCTCAAGTTTAGCAATGCAAGTTAAAGGAATGGAACTTCCTGCTTATGATCCTCGAGGAGCTTTTGGGCAAGCCCTAAATTACGCTGTGAGTTCAAGAGGTGCATGTCATTTAACTGGATTTTTAGCCGCTTTAGAAATATTAGGTGCACCAAAACTTATTGATAGATTTATGGTCAATAGTAAGGCAGATCTCTTATTCTTAAAACAAAATCAGAGTGCTGTTGAAGATTCTTTAATCGTTTGTAAGTTTGTAAGTTATGCTTTAGGTTTCGAATTCCAAGCGAGATTTTTAAGTACTATCTTGAATATGGAGATTACAAGTAAGGATCTAATTACAGTTGGGGAGCGTATTTACACACTAGAGCGTCTGTTTAACATTAGAGAAGGATTTTCAAAAGAGGATGATACACTTCCAGCCAGATTTTTGGAGAGTCCTTTATTAGACGGACCTTCAAAAGGAAAAGTTGTTCCCCTTAAACAACTACTAACTGATTATTATAAAGTAAGGCATTGGGATGAAAAGGGTATACCCACTGATGAATTACTTGAAAGGTTATCTATTAAAAGAGTAATTTAATAATAAATATTAAGAGAGAACAAATTCTTAAAAATAAAAATTATGATTGATGCTGAAACCTACAAACAGTTTAAAATTACAGGAAAGGTTTTAACCGATCATCGGTATAATACTTCCCACTCGGGAAATATTAGTATGAGATCTGGAGGAAAAATCCTTATAAAGAGAAGGGGTGCCATGTTGGGATATTTGGAACCTGAAGATATTATTGAAACAGATCTTTATATGACCGATTCTGGAATTATGTTGTCAAGTACCGAAACAGATGTTCATCGTCAGATATATTTGAACACAGATGCTATGGCGGTGATTCATGCTCATAATCCCTTCTGCGTAATATTATCATTATTAGAGGATGAAATTACCTGTCTTGATGCAGAAGGAATATACATGTATAGAAAAATCCCTATTATTGAAGTGGAAAACCCTGCGGGTCCAATGGATGCAGCGAAGGAAGTTCCAGAAATCCTAAAAAATTATCCTATAGTTGTTGTGAGAGCTCATGGTGTTTTTGCGAAAGGAAATACCTTATTTGATGCCCTCCAGAATGTTACTGGGGCAGAACAATCCGCGATGATAAGATATTATACAATGATGACAGGTAAACCATTAAAGAGGGATTATTCTCAAGAGAAACACTTCTCAGAATGGTAATACTCATTTATTATTAATAATTTGATCTAAACTAGACAAAAAATAGAGATGATTTTAAACTTGGATAAGCATATTGGTGTAAAAAGATTAAGAGGTTCAATACCAAAAATAGGTATCCGTCCAACTATTGATGGTAGAGAAAAAGGAGTAAGAGAATCTTTAGAAAACCAAACAATGGGAATGGCAAGATCCGTCCTGGACTTGGTAACTCAAAATTTAAAACATCCCAATGGTATGCCGGTTGAATGTGTTATCGCAGATTCTACAATAGGAGGTGTTTCCGAGGCGGCATTATGTGCTGATAAATTCAAACTCGAAAATGTGGGGGTATCTATAACAGTTACGCCGTGTTGGTGTTATGGTTCAGAAACGATGGATATGGATCCTTATATCCCGAAAGCAATTTGGGGTTTCAATGGGACCGAACGACCTGGTGCGGTATACCTTGCAGCAGTATTAGCTGCTCATTCCCAGAAAGGATTACCCGCGTTTGGAATATATGGTAAGGATGTTCAAGATGAAACTGATACCAGTGTTCCTGATGACGTAAAAGACAAATTGTTGCAGTTCTCTCGAGCTGGACTTGCAGTAGCTTGGATGAGAGGAAAGTCTTATTTATCAATAGGTACTGTTTCAATGGGGATCGCTGGTTCAATAGTACAAGAAAATTGCTTTCAAGATTATTTAGGAATGAGAAATGAATACGTAGATATGTCTGAAATTATACGAAGATTAAATGAACAAATTTATGATAAAGAAGAATATGGTAGAGCTATCAAGTGGGTAAAAGAAAAATGTAAAGAAGGAAAGGATACTAACCCACCAGAAAGACAAAAATCGAGAGAGCAAAAGGAAAAGGAATGGGAAACGATGGTGAAAATGACATTGATTTGTAGAGATCTTATGGTTGGGAATACGAAATTAAAAGAATTAGGTTTTGGGGAAGAATCCATGGGGCACAATGCAATAGTAGCTGGTTTCCAAGGACAACGTCAGTGGACAGATTTTATGCCAAATGGAGACTTCATGGAAACTGTGTTAAATAGCTCATTTGATTGGAATGGTATTAGGCAGTCCTTTATTATGGCAACTGAAAATGATGCTTTAAATGGAATTACAATGTTATTTGGGCACCTTTTAACTCAAACATCCCAGATATTTGCAGATATGAGAACTTATTGGAGCCCTGAAGCAGTGGTGAGGGTGACTGGTAAAGTTTTAACAGGTAAGGCTGAAAATGGATTAATTCATCTAATCAATTCTGGATCTGCTACTATGGATGGTACAGGTCAGCAAGAAATTAATGGGAATCCCGCTTTGAAACCATTCTGGCAAATAACTGAAGAAGAGGTTGAACGATGTTTATCCGCAACTAAATGGGATGCTGCGGTTAATGAATACTTTCGTGGAGGTGGGTTTTCTTCTAATTTTTTGACAAGAGGAGATATGCCAATAACAGTCTCACGTATAAATCTGATCAAGAATCTAGGATTAGTTCTACAAATAGCAGAAGGATGGGCAATAAACATTCCAGAAGATGTTCATCAAATGTTAGATGAAAGAACAAATAATACATGGCCAACGACTTGGTTTGTACCGAGATTAACTGGGAAAGGAGCATTTAGAACAGTATATGATGTTATGAAAAATTGGGGTGCGAATCATGGATCAATATGTTATGGTCATATTGGCTCTGATTTGATTACTCTTGCTTCAATGTTAAGAATTCCTGCAAGTATGCACAATGTTCCAGAAGAAAAAATCTTTCGCCCAAGTACTTGGAATGCTTTTGGAACAAGAGGTCTAGAGGGTGCGGATTTCAGAGCTTGTGCAAATTTTGGACCTTTATACTGTAAAAATTAATAGAAGGGTCATATCATGAAATTTGAAGCTACTCAAGAATCTATTAAAAAACATGAAGTACCAGAATGGTTTCATGATGCTAAATTTGGAATTTTCATTCACTGGAGTCTTTCTTCCGTCCCTGCTTTCGCAATTACAGGAATAGACCTTGTAGACTCAATGAAGAAGGGAATTGAAGAGCATTTTAAAAACAATCCCTATGCCGAATGGTATCTTAACTCTTTAAGAATTTCAGGAAGCCCTACACAAATATATCATGAAAAAACTTATGGAACAGATTTTTCCTATTCTGATTTTGTGCCAATCTTCAATGAAGAAATAAAAAAATGGGATCCAGATGAAATGGCAGAATTATTCAATAAGGCTGGAGCGAAGTATGTAGTATTGGTGACCAAGCACCATGACGGTTTTTTATTATGGCCAAGCGATTATTCAAATCCTAAAAAGGAAAATTATCACGCTAGCCGCGATATTGTGGGAGAATTAACTGCAGCTGTAAAAAAACGAGGAATGAAAATGGGATTCTACTATTCAGGAGCATTAGACTGGTCGTTCAATCCCAATCCCATAATCGATGGAAAAACTTTTGCTACTAATGGACCAACTGAAAGAGAATATACAGAATATGCAAATCATCATTGGTATGAACTAATAGATAAGTATGAACCACTGATTCTATGGAATGATATCGGATATCCACCAAATACAAATGTTCATGAAATTTTTGCTTATTTTTATAATAAATTTCCTGATGGTGTTATTAATGACAGGTGGATCCAATTTCACAAATCAGAATTTAAACATCCAAGGGTAAGACACCGTGACTTCACAACCCCTGAATACCAAAGAATGTTAAATATTACAGATTTTAAATGGGAATCAACTCGTGGAGTCGGTAATTCTTATGGCTATAATCAATTTGAAACAGAGAAAGATTACCTTAATTCCGAAGAATTAATAAAACTGCTTGTTGATATTGTAAGTAAGAATGGAAATCTCTTACTTAATCTTGGTCCTAAAGCGGACGGTTCAATTCCAGAACTTCAAAAAAAAGCAGTGTTAGGTCTTGGAAAATGGCTTGAAATAAATGGTGAAGCAATCTATGATACTCGACCTTGGGGAAAAGCAGAGGGTAAAACGACAGATGGTATAGATATTAGATTTACACAGAAAGATGACTCATTATTCATTCACCTATTAAATAAACCAAGAGAAAATGAGGTCATCATCAAATCACTTAAAGTTTCAGATAAAACCACTGTTAAATTGCTAGGTCAGGAACGAATTTTAGATTGGATTATAGTAGGAGAAAATCTAAAGGTTTCAATTCCTGAGAATTTCTTAGATAAAACTGTTTCTGTACTTAAAATCACACCCAAACCAACACCAAATTAACGATCCAAAAGGGAATCAGGTTTAAAAAATATGAATTATACCCCAGAAAGAGAATCTTTACGTAAACATATAGTACCAGAGTGGTATAACGATGCAAAGTTAGGCATTTTTATTCATTGGGGGCTTTTTTCCGTTCCTGCTTTCGCAGTCACAGGTATGAGTATAATAGAATCAAGTGAAAAAAGGAGTGTGGAAGAATATTTTGCAAATAATCCTTATGCAGAGTGGTATCTTAATTCACTTAGAATCCCTGGCAGCCCAACTCAAGAATATCACACCAAAACGTATGGAAATGATTTCCCTTATGATAACTTTGCCTCTATTTTTAATGAGCATATTAAAAAGTGGGATCCTAAAGAGTGGGCTAAATTATTTAAAAATATTGGAGCAAGATATGTTGTTCTAACAACTAAGCACTGTGATGGCTTCCTTTTATGGCCAAGTAAATATCCTAACCCAAATAAAAAAAATTATTACGCAAGTAGAGATATTGTTGGTGAACTTTCCGAAGCTGTTAAAGAGGAAGGCATGAAGATGGGCTTTTATTATTCTAGTGCCTGGGATTGGTCATTTAATCATTTCCCCATAAAAGATACTCGTAGCTTTAATAAACA
Organism: Promethearchaeota archaeon; assembly: GCA_048940805.1. Classification (GTDB taxonomy): domain Archaea; phylum Asgardarchaeota; class Lokiarchaeia; order Sigyniarchaeales; family SOKP01; genus Loki-b32. The sequence continues at coordinate 23,580 of JBHLOF010000034.1, read as the reverse complement.
TTATGTTCAAACCTGTGAATATGCGAAATATGTAACTAATCATTGGTACGAGTTAATGGATAATTATTCTCCTTTAATTTTATGGAGCGACATGGGATATCCAGCAGGAAATAACCCATATGAAATTTTTGCTGATTTCTATAATAAGAATCCCGAAGGGGTAGTAAATGATAGATGGAATCAATTTTTACCTGAACAGAATAAATTTAATATCACCAGACATAAGGATTTTACCACGCCTGAATACCAAGTTTTTAAAGAAGTAAGGAAACGAAAATGGGAAACATGCAGGGGAATAGGAAATTCTTTTGGATACAATCAGTTTGAATCTGAAGAAGATTATATGTCAGCAGAGGAATTAATTTTTTTATTAATTGATATTGTAAGTAAAAATGGTAATCTTTTACTCAATGTAGGACCTACAGCTGATGGGATAATTCCTGAAATTCAAGAAAAACGTTTAATAAAACTTGGTGACTGGTTAGACGTCAATGGAGAAGCCATTTTTGGCACTAGACCTTGGGAACGTGCTGAAGGAAATACTACAGAAGATATTCCTATAAGATTTACACGTAAAGAAGAAAACATCTATGCAATACTAATGGGGAAACCAAAAAGTGATGAAATTATTATTGTTGATCTCGCTCTAGAAAATGTTTCTAAAATTAATCTACTAGGTATTGAAGGAGAATTAGTATGGAAAGAAGCGAATAATAATTTGGTTATTAAACTTCCAGATAAAATATTAGATTCTCCTGCGATATCATTCAGAATTGTTTTAAAATTAAATAGAACTGATTAAATTGAATCATAGAGAAAGATTTTTCGCAACCATAGAACGGAGAGCTGTAGATAGACCTGCTTGTTGGTTAGGGATGCCTGTTCCTGCAGCACACAATCAATTGTTTAAACATTTTAAGGTTCACTCCCTGCGAGAATTAAAACTAAAAATAGATTCAGATATTTGGGAAGTGGATGTTCCATATAACGATCCACCAAACAATCATATCGCTATGGCATTTAATTTCCCAAAAGGAGGTCAATCTATGGAGACCAGAACCTTAACGGCGCCTGGTTTTTTCGAAGATTATAAAGATCCCTTGAAAGATGATATTGATGCTTTTGATTGGCCTGATCCTGCAGATCATATCGATCCAGAAGAGTGTAGAGAGGTTATAGAAGCAATTCCAGAGGATTATGCAGTAATGGGTGTTCTATGGTCTGCCCACTTCCAAGATATTTATTCTGCTTTTGGAATGGAAAAAGCGTTTATAAATATGCTCAAACGACCAAAAATATTTACCGAAGTGCATAATAGAATCATTAACTTTTACTTAAAGGCTAATAAGATATTCTACGAAGCCACTAAAGGGAAAATCGATGCGGTTCTCATTGGAAATGATTTTGGAGGTCAAAAACGCTTAATGCTTTCACCCATGCTCATAAAAAAGTTCGCAATGCCTGGAGCAAAAAAAATTGTTGATCAGGCAAAGAGTTATGGTTTGAAAGTAATATATCATTCTTGTGGTTCCATTTTTGAGGCTGTACCTGAACTAATAAAACTGGGTATTGATGCAATCCATCCTATTCAAGCATTAGCAGAGGATATGGATCCAAAAAAATTGAAAGAACATTTTTCTAACCAAATATCCTTCTGTGGGGGTGTAGATGCACAAGAATTATTAGTTTTTGGCACACCTGAACAAGTTAGAAAAAAAGTAGAGGAATTAAAAAAAATTTTTCCCACAGGATTAATAATATCTCCAAGTCATGAAGCTATTCTTCCAGATATTCCTCCTGAAAATATCGAAGCTCTCTTTTGGGCAGTTTAACATTGTATACTAAACCGATAATATCCCGATCCTAAAATAAGAATGACATAATTATCTTCCAATTCTTTGAATTTTATGTCATTTTTAGCCGTCCTTTTTTCTCCATCCTGCCAAATTAAAGTATCTCCTTCTCTTATTTTACTGTTAAGGTTTGTTATTGGAATCCAAGTCTCGGCTTTACATCCTACAGGAATTTCTAAGGTAATTAATAATGTATCTTCAACTTTTTCCCAAGAACTTAATATTCTCCCCTTTATACTTTCAATGGTCGCGGTTGCATAATTCATATCATTTGGGATAAATGGCTTTATTCGCAATTTATTCCAACCAGGCTTTAGAGATCTTATTCCTGTCAATGTTTTATAAAACCAAGTATCTACTGAACCCAACATAATATGATTGTGTGAATTCATTCCTGAGCTTTCAAGCTTCTCCCATCGTTCCCATAAAGTTGTTGCCCCCTCTCTAATCATATAGCCATAACTGGGAAAACTCTTTTGATTTATCATTTTGTAAGCAATTTCTGGATAACCATTATCAGTAAGGACTTCAAAAATGTATCTTGTGCCAACAATTCCAGCATCGATATGATAATCATATTGACCTTTAATCGCTTCGACAAGATAAGATAATATTTCATTTTCTTTATCTTTAGGAACCATATTTAGATATAGCGGTAAAGTATTGGATGTTTGACTAATTGCTCTATCAACTGGTGAAACTTTAATGTATTTGTAGGTACGTAACAGGAATTTTTTATTAAAATCATTCTTTATTTCTTCAGCTTTAGTAGAATAATAATTCACATCTTCTTTCTTACTCATAATCTGCGCAATTTCTGAAAAGAGTAAAGTATCATGATAATAATACCATGTTGAGACTAACTCTAATGGAGTTCTTTTCGAAGCAATACTTGAAGGGGGACACCAATCCCCATACCTACCTAAAGGTGAAATATTTTCTTCTGCTGTGTTTGCAAGGAAATCTACATACCGTTTCATGGACTCATAATGTTCCTTAAGAATCCTAATGTCATTATAATACCAATACAAATACCATGCTATAGTAATATAGGCTGTACCCCATGCAGGATCAGCGGGATATATTGACCAATATGGGGGAACAACATCAGAGATTCTCCCATCATCCATCTGACATACCTTAATATTTCTTAAATAATTAGTATAAAATTGCGCCATGTCAAAATTTAGTATAGCTTCTTCGGTTATTAGTTGGGCATCACCCATCCACCCATGTCGTTCGGCTCTTTGAGGAGAATCTGTAGGAATACTCATTAAATTACTTAATTGCCCCCAAATTATATTCCTATGGATATTATTGATAAGTTCATTCGAACAAAAGAAATCTCCTGCTCTCGGTATGTTGCTATGAAAGAATAATCCCTCAATAGTGTCCATTGTCGGAATTCCCGGGAATCCTGTTAATTCTACATATCTAAAACCATGATAGGTAAAATGTGGTGCATAAATTTCTTCTCCTTCACCTTTTAAAATATATATATCTGTAACAGGCGCATTTCCATTAGTAGCAGTATTCAACATATCAGTTTCATCTAAAATCTCTGCAAATCTCAACTTGATTTCACTTCCTTTGGGACCATGAGCTTTTATACGAATAAATCCCGTAAAATTTTGACCAAAATCATAAATATACAATCCAGCTTGAGGGCTTTTTAATTCCTGAGGTTTTAAAATTGTTGTTACTTGAATTGGTTGTATCAACTGAGATGCTAAGTTATGACCTTTAACCAATGTTGCATTTTCCCAATTTTCACCCTTAAATTCTGGTTTATCCCATCCCGGCATTTCCAATCGAGCATCATACTTCTCACCATGATATATCCCATTTTCCAATATTGGCCCATTTGAAAGCTCCCAACTATCGTCAGTAAATATTAAAGAGTTAGTTCCATCTGTAAAATGAATATGAATTTGGGCTATTAATTTTGGAAAATCATATCCATAATGTTCCAAACACCGTCCATTCCCGAGAATAACCCCAATAACATTTTTATTTTCTAAATGAGATGTTATATCGTAGGTGGAATAAAGGGCGATTTTGTTATAATCCGTTTGAGCCGGTTCTAATATACGATCACCGATTCGCTTGCCATTTATTCTCAGTTCGTAATACCCTAATCCACAAATATAAATTTTTGCATTTTTGACATGCTTTTCGAGAGAAAATTCTTTTCTTAAATAGATCGCATGAACCTCATAGAAATCTCTTCCAAGTAGACCCCCTACAAAATCGCGCTCTTGAGATTTATATTGTAAGGTTCTTCTCGAATCTACGTCAACAAAATCCTTTTTACTAATCCATTTTGCTTTCCAATCAGAATCATTCAATAGAGCTGTTTCAAAAGTAGCTATTTCACTAAAATTAGACTGTTCATCATCCTTATCCCACCATTTTACACGCCAATAATAGGAACTATCACTTTCCAACGGTTCACCATTATATTCTATATTTATATGGTAATCAGAGATGATCTTCCCAGTATCCCATAGATCTCCCTTTTCTGAATTAGAAAGGAGTTCTTCTGAAGAAACTATGATTTGATAAGCTGATTGAGATTGACCTCTTTGTTCATGTTCTAAAATCCATGAAAAACGTGGATAGAGAGTATCAATTTCAATTGGATTAACAAGATATTCACATCTTAAATTAAAGGGTGGCTTAATCATATTTATTCCCTAATTTGTAATTAATAACATGATTATTGATTTTATTATATTTTTATTGTTATTATTGCTTTTGAGGGCATTTTAAAAGAAAGATTATTTCTACTTTTCTTAAACTGCTCTACAGCAAATTCTATAGGTTTAATTGTTTCAGGTGCGTTAAAAGTATTATGAGCATTTATCTCCTCGCTTGTAAGGATTTTAGCCATTAATTCACGATTCTCTAAAACTAAGTTGTTAAATATAATTTCAATATCAATGCTTTGACTCGGATTAGTATTACATAAAGAAATATATATCTGATTTTCAGAATCAATGGAAGCTGAACCATGAATGGCGGGAATAGTTCTAGAGCCATGTGTATGCTCTTCAGATTCAATCTTCATTGGTAATAAAAAATTTTCCTGATGAACTTTATACATGTTAAAGACATGATATGTTGGGGTTAACAGCATTCTCGCACCATCAGTTAAAATCATAGATTGTAAAACATTAACTGTCTGAGCAATATTTGCCATGTGTACTCGATCACAATGATTATTATAGATATTTAAATGCAAGGCGGCAATTAATGCATCAGCTAAAGTATTCTGTTGGTATAAGAATCTTGGATTAGTTCCGCGTTCTACTCCCCACCAAGTACCCCATTCGTCAACAATTAATCCTATTTTTTTAGAATTGTCAAACTTATCCATAATTTTACTAATTTCTGTTATGAGGTTATCCATATAAAGAGCTCTCTCCGTAGCAACAATCCATCTTTTTTCATTCATTTCTGTTGCAGGTTGAGTCCCTGCTCGAGTATAATAGTGTAATGATAAACCATGAATTAAGGGATTAAAAAAAGAGGTTATTGATGTCTTTTTCATTACAGTCTCAACCCACTGGAGAACCCTATCTAATTGAAATTCCCCAACAGGTCCACAAGCAATCTTATATAACTTATTCCCAGATAAATTTTTACAATAGGTTGAATACCGTAGAAATAAATCTGAATAGTATTCTGCTGTCATATTTCCCCCACAACCCCAATTTTCGTTTCCTACACCCCAATATTTGATCTTCCATGGTTCTTGCCTATCATTTTCTCTCCTTTGTTCAACAAGGCTACTAAGACTATCGGAAGTGATATATTCAATCCATTGAGCCATCTCTTCAATAGTCCCGCTCCCTACATTTCCACATATATAAGGTTCACACTCAAGTTGTTCACATAAATCAAAAAACTCATGAGTGCCGAAGTGATTATTCTCGATTACACCGCCCCAATGCGTATTAATCCGTTTGGGCCTATTTTCCCTAGGACCAATACCATCTTTCCAATGATATTCATCAGCAAAACAGCCTCCCGGCCAACGCAAGTTAGGGATCTTAATTTTCTTTAACGCTTTCACAATATCATTACGTATCCCATTTGTATTAGGTATTGAGGAATCTTCCCCGACCCATATCCCATCATAAATACAGCGCCCTAAATGCTCAGCAAAATGACCATATATATGTTTGCTGATTTTCCTTTGTTCTGATTCTTTTATTTTAGTGTTTATAATAATCTTAGTCATCAAAAATCAACACACTATACTATTTTTAAAACATTTTATTGGATTCCTCATGAATAGGTGATTTTATAAATCTTGAATACCTCTCCATTTTTTATCCCTTTCCTCTTCATCAATATATGACAAATAGGATTTATAAGCATCATCCCACTTATCAATATCTATTGGTTTATATTCAATAATTTCAAAAGAAATTCGGACTATCCGTCTTAATTCCTTTATATCATTAATTTCTCCCAAAGCTAAAGCTTGAGTTAACATATTCCCTATCGCCGTAGCTTCTGAAGGTCCCGCTAAGACAGGAATATTCAATACATTGGATGTAAATTGATTTAATAATTTGTTTTGACTACCTCCCCCAATTATGTGAAGAATTTCAATTTTGTTTCCTATTAATTCTTCTAATTTCTCAAAAATTTCTCGATATTTATAAGCAAGACTTTCGAAGATTACCCTTGAAATTTGTCCGATTGTCTCTGGGGGAGTTTGATTATGCATTTTGCATTGTTCTTGAATTCTTTCAATCATATTAGGTGGATTGAAAAAATCTTTTTCATCGACATCAATAAAATTTTGAAACGGTTGAGACTTCTTTGCTTCAACTTCTATTATATCCCATGTTAAATTAGAATTGAAATTGTCCCATTGTTTCTTACATTCCTGAATTAACCAGAGTCCTGCCATTCCCCTCAAAAACCTTGATGTAAAATTTAATCCCACTTCATTAGTAAAATTATAATTCAGCACATGTTCGTTAATTAACGGTTCCTCCAATTCAACACCCATTAGGCACCAAGTACCTGAGCTAAGATATGCCCATGTTCCAGGTTTGTATTTATCCATATCAACAGGAACAGCTGCTACAGCCGAACCGGTATCATGAGTTGGAGGAAGACTAATTTTGGTTTCAGGTCTTAATCCTATTTCTTTAGCGATATTGTCTTGGATATATCCTAAAACAGTACCGGGTGGGATTATATCTTGGAACATATTTGGATCAAAACCGATCTTCTTAATTAAATCATAAGCCCAATCTCTTTCAATAGGATTATATAATTGTGAGGTGCTTGCATCTGAAGATTCGCAAAACATTTTTCCAGAAAATAAAAAGTTTAAATAATCAGGCAGCATTAATAGCGATTCTGCTGCCGAAAGTCGAAGAGAATCATTTTTAAGCATTGAAAATAGTTGAATACTAGTATTGATTTGGGCAAACATCGTTCCAGTTTGATTAAAAATTTCTTCTTTTGGAACCACCTTAAAAAGCTCTTCAAGCATTCCATCAGTTCTCTGATCTCGATAATGGAAGACCGGTTCAATTAGTTCATTACTTTTATCAAGTAATACAAAATCTACTCCCCATGTGTCGACACCTATTGAATCTAGAAGAGGTCCATATTTTTTTACATATATTGACAAGCTCTTTTTCATTTTTTGAATTATGTTTGAAATATCCCAGCAAAATGAATTATCGATCAGGATTCCTTCATTATTAAATCTGTAAATTTCATCAAGCTCTAATAAATCATTTTCTAATAATCCTACAATTGCTCTTCCGGAACTCGCACCTAAATCAAAAGCTAGTATTCTAACCAATATTGTTCTCCGATTTCTTAGAATAAATATTATATTTTACGTTATTTATCTTTCATTCGAAACATTTATATAGGAAAGTAATTATAATTTGTTATAGTAAAAAATATTTTTACCATAAAAAAGAGTTGATCATGATGATTAATAAAATTGTGAATAAAAACAAATTCGGATGTCTGTTTATTATTACATGTCCGGTTTGTGGTTTTACATTCAAGTTAGTACGTTCAAACACAAGAAAACAAAGGGTAAGTTGCCCAATATGTGGCAGTAACATTTTTCAAAAAACTATACTTTATACTGAAATCAAATAAGTTGAAAAAAAATGGCAAAGAGAAAAGAAAAGAAAAAACCCATATTTGAAAAGGTTGGTATTGTTTTTAGGAACCCGGTAAGAGCTGATATCATGAGACAGATTGCTGATAAACCTCAAAAACCCACAAAAATTGCAGAAACTATTGGTATTCAAAAACAAAGTCTTAATTATCACTTAAATGCTCTTAAAAAAGGAGGATTAATAAAATCACATACTGAAGAACTTCCCGTGGATAAAATACCAAAAGAAAGAGGGGTAAGAATAAATGGAGTTGGAGAAGAGGGAAAAATCCAAGTTACTTATGGGGTCGAACTTACTGAAAATGGTAAAAATGTTGTAAATCAATATATTGATCCACTTTATGAAGAAGAAAGTGGAAAAAAAGACGAAAATATTAAAATTAATAAAAAGGAGGATGAATGATTTTGAAAAATGAAAGTATTAGATTTGTTAAATCTGTATTTGAAAATCCATTAAGTTATCTGAAATTAGGAACAATTCAAGTTTATTCTAATATGACAGTTATACCAATTATTATTGAAGAAGATAAATTTATTGAGTTCATTAGCATTAAAGAAGCGGAAGATTTAGAATTAATAGAAATAATTGAAACTGATACTGTTAACCAACTAGAAGTTATCAATAAAAGTGATAAACAAGTTTTAATTCCATTCGGAATGACTGTTCACGGTGGAAAACAAGACAGGACAATCTGGGAACCAATTCTTTTACCAGTTGGTGGGAAACAAAATGTTTTCAAAGATAAATATGAATCAATGAGTCATCAATACAGCATCCCTGCAAAATGTATAGAACAATCTCGTTGGAACTATACGGGATCACGTAAATTTAGATCTACTAATCAAAGACTACATCCGAATGTCGCTTTTGAGTCAATATCTGCTGCTGGTCAAGGTGCGGTCTGGGGCGAAATACAAGCTCATAGATCAGAAATGAGATATGCTGCGGGTGTTGCTCCGACTCAAAGTTATCTTGATATGACTAAAAACACAAATAAACAAACGGATAAGATAATTAAAAACTTCGAAAATTTAAGTAATCAATGTGGCGTAGCAGTTTTCATCAATGGTGATTTTATTGGTATAGAATTTTACGCGAACCCTGTCGTATGGAAAACTATGAGCAAGGATATCTTAAAAGCATTTTCGATTGAAGCCCTAAGATTTAAAGATGAGACATATAAAAAAGATGTTTCCAATTTTCATGACATATTTCTAAATCTATTACACCAATTATCTTTAGAATATTCTACAAGAAAAGGGGTAGGCCTTGGAGATGTTGTAGAATTCACTTCTAAGGATAATAAATGGAGAGGAATTACCTTGATTCATGAGCAGAATTTAGTTCAATTCTACTTAGTTTCAAAAAGGGGTGGATATCAAGCCGAATCTCAACAAAGAATACAATTTCAAACAAACATAGCCCAAAGATACATAAGCTAAGCAAATTATTGAAATTTGAGTAGTAATCTTTTATAAAATTTTTATATTTATTTTTTTCTTTCTATTTTATCTGCCGATCGAACAATAAAGAAACCTATCAATCCCCCAATTAAGAATGGAATAAGAATCTGCAACCATAATAACTCTATTGATAATAAATACGTGGGAGGTTCATGTTGTATATTCGGAGGAATAGTTCTTAAATAGTACGAAAATGCAGAAGTGATCCATAGATAAGCCCAAGCTATAAAAGTAGCAACCCCTAACCATTTACCATGTTTATAGATTAATGGTTTTTTGAAGTAGGATAAATATGTTTTTGTAACTATAATAGCTAGAACAACAAAATTAGGCCAAACATGTACATTATAACTTAGATCGGTTATCTCAAATGGAGGTTCCCCAAAAAATATCCCGCCTAGAAATCCAACCGTCCCTGCAAACAAACCAAGGAAGTATAATATCGTAGCAAATCCCCCAAAAGCTCGATGAGATCTAAATAATTTATCATTGGTTTTTAAAAGTACTCGTTTTTTCTTATAAAAAGCAGCATATGACCCTGTAGCTGCCTGTACAGTGGCACATAAACAACCTAACATGGTTATTATGGTATTGAATTCTGCAACTGAATATGCTAGTCCTGCCATATAAAGTTAAATTCAAAGTCTTATTTGAAATCTACACTAATATTTCATTTATTTTTTGACTAAAAGGTTTTAATATGCTAATAATTTATGAAATCTAAAAATAATATTCCCAAAAGTGAGTTTATTTGGCTAGACCTAGAGTTATTATACCCGAAAAAGGTATCCCCGAAGAGGATCTCTTTAGAGAAATGGAGGAACTCCGTAAAGAAGACACTAATTGGAGAGAAGGTAAGGTTTGGAGTTTAGTATATCAGGCTACAGATAAGCATACTGAAATGCTTAAAAAAGCTTACACTATGTTTTTTTCTAAAAATGCTTTAAGTCCGATTGCCTTTCCAAGTTTAAAGAAATTTGAAACTGAAGTTATTTCCATGGCAGTGGATTTGTTCGGTGGAGATAAAAGATGCTGTGGAAGCATGACTTCAGGAGGAACTGAAAGTTTATTGATGGCAATAAAGACATATAGAGATTGGGCTAGAGATAAGTTCCCTGATATTAAAGAACCTGAAATGGTCTTACCAAGTTCAGCACATCCTTCTTTTGATAAAGGAGCAGATTATTTTGGAGTAAAAGCTGTTAAAATACCAGTAGACAAAAATACTCATCAAGCAGATGTAAATGCCATGAAAAATGCATTGACTGATAATACAATACTCATAGTTGGTTCTGCCTGTGATTTTCCTAGAGGTGTTGTAGATCCTATTACCCAACTTGCTGAGATTGCTCAAGAAAAAGGCATCGGAATGCATGTTGATGCGTGTCTCGGTGGTTTCATGTTACCCTTTGTGAAAAAACTTGGATATGATGTACCTGAATTTGACTTCTCTGTACCTGGTGTTACATCTATCTCTGCTGATGTTCATAAATATGGTTATGGAGCAAAAGGAGCATCAACTATTCTATATCGAAAAGAACGAGTGTGGAAGTATCAATTCTCAGTATACACAGACTGGTCTGGTGGCATTTATATCTCTCCTAGTATGCGTGGAACGCGTCCAGGTGGAGCGATAGCTGCTGCATGGACCGCATTAAGGGCTCTTGGAATGGATGGTTATCTGAAATTAGCAAAAGTAGTTATGGATGCTTCAAAAAAATTGATCAAGGGAATTAATGCAATCCCTGAATTGTATATAATTGGAGATCCAGTGATGAGTGTTTTTTCATTCACTTCAGAGTCCCTTGATATCTACAATTTAGGAGATATAATGGATAAAAAGGGTTGGCATTTGGATAGAATTCAATTCCCAAACGCTCTACATATGATGGTTAATCCTCATCACGCTGAAATAGTTGACACTTTCTTAGCTGACCTTAAGGCTTCAGTTAGTGAAATTTTCGAGCATCCAGAAAACTCCTCTGAAGGTGACGCTGCAATTTATGGAATGGTGGCCAGTTTGCCTGATAGAAACAAAGTGAAAGATTATATAATTAATTTCTTGAAGAGCCAATATAAAATAAAGTAATTGAATGCCTTCTTCTTCTCTTTTTTTATTCTTTTTTCATTCTTAATTCTTTACAAAAATGTAAATCTATCGGAAAAAAAGGATTTTTATCCCCACTTTTTGAAATGGGTTTCTCATTAAGTTTTTTTAACTCTCTAATTTGGCAAATAAAGACTCAAAATCAATACTTCCTTCAAGGAGAAGATTACTAAAATGCTCTATATCTATTTGTTTTGAGACAGCATTTTTTAATAAAGGTTTTAGAACTTTTTTATCGATGTCCTTTCCTAAAAGCAAAACCCCTATAAGTTTATTATTTCTTACTACTAATTTTCTACATTCCTCTTTTTCAAATGAAACCCATGAGAATTCATCAAAATTTTTCTTAGAGTGAGTGATACCAACAGCAATGGCAGTAAATCCAAATATTCTAATGGTTTGAATCGGAATAGCTCCTTTATAAATCAAATTCCCTCCAGTCATGTTTATTGCTGCGATTCTCCCTTGTTTTTTTGCGTTTCCCCAGGTGGGATGTAGTTTTGGAATATTATAAAGTGGATCGTAAATTTGAGCAACATCTCCAGCTGCATATATACTTGGTATTGTTGTTCGAAGATTACTGTCGACTATTATCCCTTTATCAATTTTTACAGAGGTATCTTTTAGAAAATCTACATTTGGAATTATTCCGATTGTTATAATTGCTATATCTGCAGGTATTTCGAGTCCATCCTTTAATATTACATGGGTTAATTTTCCATTTTCTCCCTTAAATTCAACCACTTCTTTATCCAGATATAAATTAATACCATTTTCTCTGATTCGTTTCTCAACGATACGAGCTATTTTTCTATCAAATCCAATTGGCCAAAGATGAGAAGTCTTTTCTATAATAGAGATATTTAGTCCCATTTTCTTAAAATTCTGAATTGCTTTCATAGCAATCGAGCCGCCTCCAATAACAACTATGTCTTCTGCATTACATGCCTCTTCAGCGACTTTCTTAGCATCATCAAGGTTGTACAGAGTGGATACGCCTTTTAAATCCACACCTTTCCATGGAAATATCAATGGTCTTCCACCAGATGCGATTAAAAGGGAATCATAACTAATTTTTCTGCCATCATCTAATATAACATGTTTTTTTTCAGGTAAAACAGTTTTCACGTATCCATGAATGAAATTTATTTTATTATCTTCATAAATGCTTCTTCCCTTTAGGAAAAGATCATCTTCGGAGCAGCTCGCCGAGATTAGGCTCATAATTCTACTCCTTTTATAAAATTGATAAGCCTCATTGGAAATTATAGACACATCCCCTTTTGGATCTAATCCTCTTAATTCAAGAGCTGCAGTTGCTCCTGCGGGACCCCCACCTATGATAACATATCGCATAATCTAAAATCAATTTTCAAATTCTTAATATACTTCTAAACAGAATACTTAACAATCCTCAAAATTAAAGTCTGTGGCTTACAAAATATTTAACTCTTTAATAATTAATTTTCATTATTTACTAATTTTCAAGGATTTTCGTATAAAATATAAAAAAACTAAGAATATCGCTTCTTTTATCAATTATAGAGAATCAATTTCTTGTAGAATAGATTAGCCTTTATGACCTTAAAAAATAATATTTTAAAAATTAAAAAAAAAAAATTATTTGGCTTTAGGATCCTCTTGCATAATTCCGGTGACTATACCTTCAGAATCTTTAAAGTATGCTAACCATCCAACTCCAGGAACTGCATGTTTAGGTCGTACTATTTCTCCACCATTACTTTCAATCTTTCCTATTATTTTATCAACGTTATCAACATCTATAGTATTAACAACATGAGGAAATCCCTCTTCTTCATAACCTAATCCCCCATCTATTCCTGGTTCTCCTTCTTCTCCTGTCATAATAAGCCAATAATCCATTGGCCCTTCCCACTTTTCAATTTTCCATCCAAAAACATTCTCATAGAATTTTTTTGTTTTTTCTACATCTTTAACATTTAACTCAAAATGAACTATTCTTGGCATTTTTGTTTAACCTCCATACTTTCTACTATGAATTAACACTCGAAGAAATTAAAAATATTTTGATTTTAAAATAAAAATCAAACTGTTAGTTAGCTAGCTAATTTACAATAACGTATTGTCTATTATTCGATCTACTTTTTTTTCAATATCTACTTTAGCAACTGAAGAGTCTTTTAACACCTGCTTTGTTTCAATGAAAATATTTGTACTTAGCTTTTTCATTAATGGGAGGTCTGGATCACCTTCGATCAGAAATACAAAATAAATAGACTTTATATCACCAAACAATTCTTTGGTGATAATCGTTATTTCATAACTTTCACCATAAGAAATGGTTGCTATCTCCTCTTTAAACAACTGCTTTCCTATTGCACCAATCGCAGAGATCAAACCACTAAAAATTGTAGGATCCATATCACCTATACTAGGATCTAATTTTCTGGCGTAAAAAGGATAACCTGTGGAGTCACAGACTAGAATGGAGAGTATCATTTTAACTTGACTTTCTTAATAATAATTTTCAAAATTTATATTATTAATAGGTTTCTTATTTTTAACTTTAGTTTTATCATAAAAATTCATTTTGACGTAATAAATTCAATTTTTTTGAGCTTTTATATCTTGAACTTTAATCTCTGGATGGTGATATCTTCCCACTTTTTCTGTTTCCGCACCAAACTGAATAGATCTCTCAGGGCAATAATTGATACATGCTAAACATTGCTGACATTCATGTTGCCATTTAGGTTTCCCTTCAATCATGATTATGTTATTACTCGGGCAAATTTCCTCACATATACCGCAACTATTACAATTATTATCAACAGAGAATGATTTATCGCTTTGATTAACTCTTTCTCTAAATCTTGTATTAAATCTATCCGCCCGAGTAAAATCTTTCTCAAGAATATCTTTGTCGATGTTTTCCTCTCCGTTTTTAATCATTTCTGAGATAACTTTGACTTGTTTAAATGCATTTTTGAAACGCATTTTTTGTTGTTCTTCTGAGTGTGTTTCATATGCAATAATATAATTAGTAGGCATAGCTATAATAAATCCTAAATGAAGTTTTTGAGCTTTTGATATTAAAATCTTTTCTAACTGTTGAAATGGGAACTTTATTGTTCCACCAGCACTAGCGATAACAGTAAAAAAGTAATTGGATTCACTAAGATCTATCCTCTCTACAAAATCATAAACAATTTTAGGTAAACCTGCGTAGTAAAGAGGAAAAATGAAGCCCACTTTTTCGGTTGTTGACTTTAGATTTTTCCTTTCCATTTCTTTAACAATGGGAATAAGCTCACAATCCTCTAATTTTTTACAAATGCTCCTTGCTATTGTTAATGAATTACCCGTTCCTGTAAAGTAATAAATGTTGGTTTTCATAAAAGTATAAAATTACCTATAAATTTATAGTTACTTATCAATTATTATGAATCCAAATATTATCTAAAATGAAATAGGAAAATTAAAAAAGAAACTGACAGGAATTAGGATATAGTAAGGATTTTTAAATCTTTTATCTCTTTACATTATGTTAATCTTCAAATTCTTCCTCATCATCCCACATGTCATCATCTTCATCTTCGTCCCATTCATCATCTTCATCATACGGAATATCTTCATCTTCGTATTCATCATCTTCATCATATCGACTCTTATTATATCCGTCATAATCGTATGGGTTCATTTTTACTTCCTCCATATGAACTTTTATTAAATTTAATTAGAAATATAGTATAATATCAATTATATCATATACTTATATTTATTTATAAACCTTTCTAATGAATCTTGAAATAATTAATATTATTCTCTTTTCTGCATACATTAACAAGATGTGATTGATGATCTAATATTATTTAACCCATCGCTCTTATTATGAAAACCTCTCTGTGAATTACAGAAATGAGTATAAAAGACTTCTTATTTTTTCTTATAATTTCTCCTATTCAAAAATTATTAGTTATAATGGTTTGAAATTTGAATCTAAATTTTTAAAGTATAAAAAAAATTAGATTAACTAACTAATTTTTTACAGAATAATAGGTAATTTTATGACAATTTTACTAAATCCTAAGAAACATTCTCGCTATTACTCAGATGATAATTCGAGAAATATCATGCTCAAGACCATTGAGTTTTTTGAGACAAAAGGGAAAGCTAAATTAAAAGAAGATGATAGGAATAGAACTTGGTATTCCGATTTCCTTGAGTTTCAGAAACAAAATGAAATTTTTGCTCAACTGTTAACTCCTGAACCTTATGGGAAAGATGAAAATTATCGTTGGGATACTTGGCGAATCTGTGAATTTAATGAAATCCTTGGTTTTTATGGATTAGCTTATTGGTATACATGGCAAGTAACTATTTTAGGTTTAGGACCCATTTGGATGAGCGAGAATGACATTGCCAAAAAAAAAGCTGCAAATTTCCTTAGAGAAGGTGCAATTTTTGCATTTGGACTCTCAGAAAGAGCTCATGGTGCAGATATATATGCAACTGAGATGAAACTTACACTACAAGAGGATGAGACATATAAAGCAAACGGAGAGAAATATTATATAGGTAATGGTAACGAGGCAGAGATGGTTTCTATTTTTGGGAAACTGACTGACACAGATGGCAATATTCCCCCCTATGACATGAAAAATAAAGATCAATACGTATTTTTTGTCGCAAATTACAAGCATAGAAACTATGAATTGATTAAAAATATCTGTGATAGTCAAAATTTCATTGCAAATTTCGCATTGCACGACTACCCCATAACACATGATGATATTCTTTCTATGGGAGAAGATGCATGGGATGTTTCCCTTAATACAGTTAATATAGGCAAGTATAATTTGGGTTGGGCTTCAATTGGAATATGTACTCATGCATTCTATGAATCTATTCATCATGCTGCCCATCGTAGGTTATATAATATGTATGTTACTGATTTTCAACACGTCAAACAGAGCTTTGTAGATGCTTACACACGTTTAGTGGCAATGAAATTATTTGGATTAAGAACCGCAGATTATATGCGAATTGCGTCTAATAAAGACCGGCGATACTTACTTTATGCACCTGTAATGAAGATGAAAACTACAACTCAGGGTGAGGAAGTTATTAATCTTTTATGGGATGTCATCGCAGCAAAAGGTTTTGAAAAGGATATGTACTTTGAAAGCGCTGCAAGAGATATTCGCGCTTTACCAAAACTCGAGGGAACAGTTCACGTCAATATCGCATTAATTTTAAAATTCATGATAAATTTCTTCATGAACCATAAAAATTATGGGGAAGTTCAACGGCAAGATCAAGTAAGGAATGATGCTTTCCTTTTCAATCAAGGACCGACTAGTGGATTAGGCCGTATTCGGCTTCATAATTGGAAACCTGCATTTGAAAAGTATAATTTACCTAATGTTAAAATATTCATAGAGCAAATTAATTTATTTAATCAACTTGGTATTCAAGCAACACCTAGTTTAGAGCAGCAAAATGATATGGATTTTATGCTTTCCGGAATTGGTCAAATTTTTGCCCTCATAGTATATGCTCACCTCATCATTGAAAATGCCCCTTTTTACAATATTGATGATGCTACTTTAGATCAAATCTTTGATTTTCTTGTAAGGGATCTTTCTATTTATGCATTGAACCTCTATAATAAGTCTAGCATAACCCCTAAACAGATGGAGTTCTGTATTCAAATGATAAAAAAACCCAATGTTGACGAGGAAAGATTCAATAAGGTCTGGAGCATCGTACACTCATTAAAAGATGAATATCAAATGAATGATTAAATATTTTAGTTAATTCATTTTTAACTTCTACTTTTACGAATAATTATAAGGCTATTTGTATAAGTATAATCTTAGTCAAAAGAAATCTGATTGTTTATAAGTTTGTGAATTAATTATGATAAAGGATTTTAAAGATAAAGTTGCCGTTATTACGGGAGGAGCAAGTGGTATTGGACGCGGTCTTGCTCATGCTTTTGCTAAACGTGGAATGAAAATAGTTCTGGCTGACATCGATAAATCCGCTCTTGAAGAGGTTACTAAAGAGATGAGGGATATTGGTGTTGAGGTATTGAGTGTCATTACAGATGTGAGTGACCCTAAACAAGTTGCTCATTTAGCAGATATCTCTTACGAACATTTTGGTTGTGTAAATATACTTTGTAACAATGCGGGAGTTGGAGGTGGGGGACCTATTCGCTTAATGACCCTTGAAAACTGGAATTGGACACTAGATGTTAATCTCTATGGTGTGATCTATGGTATTAAATACTTTTTTGATCGCATGATTAACAGTAAAGAACCTTGTCATATTATTAATACTTCTTCAATGGCAGGATTAGCTACGGGTGAAGGGCAACCATATGCTGCCTCTAAACATGCTGTAGTTTCAATTTCTGAAGGCTTGGCTATAGAATGTTTTAATACTAATGTTGGGGTGTCTGTAGTTTGTCCTGGTTATATAAATACAAACATAATGAAAAATGTGGTTAAATTAAGGCAAACTAGATCAGGTCTTTGGGAACCATCACCAGAAATGATGAAATTATCTGAAATCCCTAGAGAAAATCTTGATAAAATCTTAGCTTCCGGAATGGATCCGATAGAAATGGCAGAAATAGTGATTAAAGGAATTGAAAATGATATTTTATATGTTTTAACATCTCCAGAATGGATATCGGTTGTAAGAGCTCGTTTTGAGCGGATTTATGAAGACACAGAAAAATTGCATGACGACATTAAGATTAAATGGGAAACAAAAACAAATATCTTCAAGAATGATTCACCAGCGTTTTCTGTTTCATACCCCGAAAATCTTTTAGAATTAAAGCCAAATCCAATGGATTTTCCAACATATAAACCGGTTTTTACTGCTTCTTTAATTCCAGGTTTTGATCTTCTGATTTTTGCTTATGAATCTCCTGATAACCGAACAGAAGACATTACCAAAGAAATCGCAGCTAGACTTAAATTTAGTGCTAGAACGGTGAAAATTCTTTCTAATAAACAAATTAACCTGAAAGATGGAACACCTGCTTATGAGTCTATTATTGAAATTAAATCCGTAGGATTTCTCAAAGGTATAAGCCATCATCTAGTCGTTTATAAGGATGGATATCTGATCCGTATTAGTGTCTTCACTGGAGCGAATTATTACAACGAAAATAGTGAAAATCTTAGAAATATTTTGCATTCTCTTGAATTTCATTAATGAAACTGTTTTGAAAAAATTAGTTAGTGAGTTTTTGAACGAATAAAGAGCTCTCGGAAATATAATTAGCTGAAGAGGTTCCATATACAACTACGGTTACAGTGTGCGTTCCACTAGCAAGATCCTCCCTTACATTCTGTAATGGTATCATGAAATGTACTGTTTCACCCCCATTAAAGGTTCCCACTTCGGCGTGCTGGTCGGTATCAATTATTCCATCCACACGGAAATATACCCAAATTTTAGACCAACCAGCAATCGGTTCAGTATGTGCCCAAGCCATAAAGCTAAAATATACTGAATCATTCATCCCCAGTTCGAAATCAATAGCTAGACCTACAAACGTTAAATAGGTAAGAGGGGGATTACTTACAAAACTAGTACCATTTTCTTTATACCATGAAGTTTGAGCACCCCCATTTATGGCTTGATTTTCAAGGTTTAACACAGATAACCAAGCATAGCCACCTAATCCAATACCTCCTAAGCCTAAAATTAGTCCAATTATACCCAATACAGTACTACCTTTACTCAAAATTATTAACCTCCATTAATTTTAACTTGGAATTTCGGTTTTTAAAAATGTAAAAATGATATTAAGTTCTTTTATTTGCTCTGCCTTAAAAATAGTTCTATTCCGTTGAAAAAAAGAGATTTAGAGCGTCATCATTTCATTTCTGATGACATATTCGAATACCTCATATGGTTGAGCACCAATAACGAATTGACTGCCAATTAAAAAAGTAGGAACACCATTAATCCCACGCCTTCCTAATTCAAACATGTTTTTCTTTAATCGGTTGGCAGGTTCTTCACTCTCTATAAAGGTTTTTATATCTTCTCTATTCAATCCCACAGATTCTGCAAGTTCCAACAGTAAAGAAAGGTCTCCAATATTTTTCCCATCTAGCCAATAAGCATCAAAAACCAACCTGTGAAACTCATCAAACACGTCCTTTTTTTTAGCAAATTCGGAAACATACATTGCTAATTGTGAATTTGGCAATGTTCCCGTAAATTTTAATGTAAGTCCGTCTTCCTCTGCCAGCCTTTTAACGTTTGTCATAACCATCTCTAAATAATCTTTAGGAAAGGATATCCCTTCCATATTAAATCCTTCTTTAGGGGTTTCAGGATGGAGCTCAAATGGTTCCCATTCTACATCGAGATTAAATTTTTCTTTTAATTTTTCTATACGGTGAAAGCCGATATAACAAAAAGGACAGATATAATCAGAATAAACAACAACTTTCAATTTTTTTTGGTCCATAGTTCACAGTAACGAGAGAATATACGTTTTTATACTTTATTGTATTGAAAATCTAGAAAATAGAACTTTATTTTTATATCTTAAAAAAATTAATCAGGATATATTCTATTTATTGGTTCATTAGAATTTCTGTGAGAGTTTCAAAGGACTTTTCTACATTCTGACCTGTTTTAGTCGAAATTTCACTATAACTAGAAAGGTTGTATTTTTTAGCGATATTAATTCCTTCCTCCTTATTTAACTCACGAAACTCTTCTAGATCTATTTTAGTCCCAATCAGCATGATTGGAATATCACTTGCGTTTTCTCTAATAATTTGAGTCAATTCTGGTATTTGGTTAATCGATTTCGAATTCGTGATGTCAATCATGATCATAGCTCCATTTGCTCCTTTACAATATTGAGATAAGAGAAACTTAAATCTTTCTTCACCTCCTACTTCCCAAATTTGTAGTTTTATCGTCTTTCCTTGTAATTCAATTGTTTTAGCATAAAAATCCACCCCAACAGTAAGTCTTTCTGAGGGATTAAAAATATTAAAGCAAAATCGCTCTGCTAAAGCTTTTTTTCCTACTTCTGGTTCACCCAAAAGCATAATTTTAAATGTATAGTCATAAGAAAAAGGCGGTTGATAAACAATATTTTTTCTCTTTTTAGCTAATTTAAGCTTTTTCCAAATATTTATGAATTTTGAGATGATTTTCATTGCTAAACTGCCTAAATAATTAAATTAAAAATTAATTCTAAAATTCGTCTTATCTCATGTTTTAAAAACGAGTATAACCATTTAAATCTTACAGTTTTGTCCTTTTTTCACATGAATTAAAGGAAATTTATTGATTCTTTTCAATATTTTCATGGAACTAAAATGAATTAACTTTAAATAATTTAAAAATAATTAAGAAGTAAAACTTTTATTTCTCCTCCTTGCTGATTACATATGGATATTCATTAACAAGTTCAAACAAATCCGGTTAATTAGGCTTCCATCTACGAGATGTTACTGCAAGCGATCAGAAAAAATGTTTATCATTTAAATTAAAAAAAGTCACTTTGTTTTTTCCGATTTTAACTCACGTTCCAAAGATTTGATATTTCGGTCAATATTTTTAGTTTTTACTTTCTTTTCTCTAGCGATAGCCTTGAGATTATCACTGAGTGCTTTTTCCTTAGCTTTAGTCAAATTATTATATTCTTGTTCTAAGGATTTTACTACAGAACTTACCTTTTTCTTTTTTAAAGTCAATTCATCGATTTTTCCTACAAGTTCCTCGAGAGAAGCTTTTTCTATCTGTAGTTTTGATCCAATTTCGGTAATTTTAGGATTATAATCTTCTGCGATTTTGTTTTCGATATAAAGGTTTTTTTTCTTTGCTGACTCTTCAATCTTCTCTATTTCAAGAGCAATCTTATTAATTCTGTCTCGAATTTGTTGCTCCCTTAATTCTTCTTCTGACATCGATTCTCTAAATCTCTTTTATAGTTAATACTTAAAAATTATAAATTTATATTATTCTTCTTCTCCCAAAACTTCCTCCGCTAAAACTTTTAATAATTCCTTTTTCCTTTTCTGAATATCATTTTCAGTCTCATTATTTGTAGGGAGTATCCCGATTTCTTCTTCAAGATCCAAGATGTTCATTTTTTCGATAAATCCCTCATAAAGATCATTTATAATCATTTTTAATCGTGTCATTGAGTCCTTTATGTTTGAGTTTATTTTTAAAGTACTTTCACTACTTTCTATCTCATCATCTATAATATTTAACTCTCTAGACATTTCTTCAATTGATTCAAAGATATATCTATCATTTTCTAACTGCGATAATATCTGCTCTTCTGATTTCTTTCTTGTTTCAGATATTATCTCCCAATATAAATCTCTAATTTCTTTTTTAATTAATTGTTCATTTTTTTTAATTTTCTCTTGATCAAGTTCATCATAATTGTTCAAAGAATGTATATAAAACCCTGTAAAAATATCTTCATACATGTGCATCATATCAGCAAATTTTTTGCATAAACCTGCAATACTCTCCTCAATTTCTGGAGAAATTTGGTGATATAAAATAACCGAAACCATTACCATTTCTCTAGATCCCCGAGCCCAATCTGATGGTATTTGAAAATAATAGTTTAAAAATTTAAATTCTTCAAAGGAATGAATAAAAAATTCTTCTCCTTTCTGCTGAGTCATTACATCGTATAACCTGTCTGAGATCTCTTTATTTACTTGTTCTTGTGGAAAAGAATAATATATTAATGGGCCTATTCTCGTATGAAAAAATGATAGAAGAATAAGAATTTCTTTTCACTCCTATTATGATCCTTTATATGTTTTAATAAGATAATCTCAACATATAAATAATTATAAAATTTTCAAAAATCTCAATGATTAGTTATTGTAAAAAAATTGCCTTAATTTACATGAAGCAATTAATCCTTCGATGTAGGAAAGAAATTCTTATTTCCTTTCTATTTCCTTTACCTGCTTTCATTCTTTATCTTCATTTGTCATTCTCTTAATCTGTATCGTGCCTGACATATTTTTGATATGCTCACCACCTGATATGACATTTCCCAACTCATATAAACCGCTTGCAGACCCAAAACTATCATAGAATAATACCACGTCTCCCCATGGTGCATAATATGCAAGCGTTCCAGACTGTGCATTTGCCAAAGGTGTATCAGTTGTATCAAGTTTTTTTGGTGGATAAAAGATTTTCTCATTGTCGCCGTAATTTTCAACGCTAATCGTTAAGGGTAGTTGTTCATAGAGTTCTTTGGAAGCTTGGCTGTTATTGAGCATATATATTATTGTATCGCCATTTGTTTGTATATTAATTTGCATTTTTATTTTTCCCTAATTTTGAGTTCTTTTATCTCAGAATTTAAATAAAGTTCTTTGTGTTTGTTGCAGGGAGACCATCCCCTGCATCAAGAATGATATATTGATCATTTGAATCAATCAATGTGGAAGTTGTATTATTAAAAGTTAAGTATTAACCATTAGTTCCTAGGAAGATTATCCTCACTTTCTCATAACTCTTTCTAAAAACTCATATACCCATCGAATCTATAGCGGTGGAAGTCCCAAGAGCATTTTGCCCACCATCTCTTTGAGCTTCTCGGAAGTGGAAAAATGCAGGGTGAGGCCTCTGGCATCGCGGTAATGTCGCTCGAGTGGGAGTTCCCGGCTATAACCGGTTCCTCCATGCACCTGCAAAGCCTTATTGACTACATCAATCGCCATCTCGGTCGCGTTAAGTTTGGCCATATATAGAGGGACGGGCGAAGGCGGTTGCTGGCTATCTATCTGCCGGGCGGCAGAGTAGGTTAATTCTCTCGATGCCGTAAGCGCCGTTGTCATCTCTGCAATCATAAACTGAATACTCTGATAGCTGGAAATAGGCTTCTCGCCATTCTGCCTTGTCTTGGCATATTCGGTTGCAGAATCGACCGCAGCCTGAGCAATCCCTAGTGATATGGCAGC
>JBHLOF010000141.1:0-8424 GCA_048940805.1 Promethearchaeota archaeon | reverse complement strand
TTAGGTGGCTCTCCGACTATTTCTATAAATTGTTCGGATTTAGCTGGAATAAAGGATGTTTTAATCGAGTGTGAAAACTCTAACAATACTATGATAAATATAGGTGGTAATACTTGGCAGTATAATTCTTGGAGACCTAAAATAATAGGAAATTTAACTTATAGGATTTACATAACAGATAAAAACAATAATATTAATTACACTAGTAGTTCAATATTATTTCAGGATACGACTCTTCCAATCTATACTAATTATTTTGAAAGCATTGATCCGTTGGAGCTAGGAGACTCTCCTATCATTAGGATAGATGTATATGACTTTGCAGAAATAAACCAAACCTTAATAGAATTTGAAGAAACAAATCATTCTATGACAAACATTTATGGAGATACATGGCAATACGATTTATGGACACCAGATAATTGGATAATTTATCAATATACAATTCATACCCAAGATAATAGCGGTAATTGGAATAGTTTTACAGCTAATATTACAGTTCAAGATACGACTTCACCCGCATCACCCATATTAACCAATAGTCCAAGTGGAGATGTTACAGGTACACTTATTTTTGATTGGTTAGATGGTTATGATCATTCAGGTATCATATATTATATCCTAATTATTGATAACGAAAGTAGCCCAGCTCCGGGATATGTATACTTCTTTAATATTACCAACGAAGGATCAGAAAGTAGTTCCTGTATACTCCCTGAAGCACTTCCTCCAGGGACCTATTATTATTTTCTAGCTCAAATTGATGGGGTGGGACAAATGAGTACTTACACAATAGGGTCTTTCACAGTCGTTAATGCTCCAGCAAATAACAATGACAATTTTATTTTTATTATCGTGATAATTGTAGCTAGTGTATTAGGATCCACGATATCAATCGTGGTGGTGAGAAAAAGGTTAAAAAAGGAAATAATTCCATCCCGAAAAAAAATTTCATTTAAAACAATTTCTACCCATATCAATAAGCTTTCAAGTTCACAAGAAGCTTTACAAACGGATAAAATTCCTGAGATGAAAACCGAAGATAAAATAGATGAAGATAAAGAATTAGAATTTCGAATTACTGAAATTAAACTTTATGCCGAAGAATTATTCACTGAAGGAGCATATTTGGAGGCTCTAGAACAATTTAGGCTTGGAAAAGATATTCTTTTAAACGCAAATAAAGAAGAAGAAGCACAGTTATACTCAGAATTAATCTCTGGAATTGAAAGATTAATAGAAGAACGCGAAAAAAGATTAGAAGCGCTGGAGCAAATGAAAATTGAGGAAAATTCCATACAAGTTTTTGAATTGTATTATGATATAATTGAAATATCAAAAAAATTAAGAGATCCAGATAGCTCGAGCTATTATCAGTCAGAATTAATTAATTATTTTCAAAATAAAGAATTGAATTCACTAAATTTAGAAATGCATAGATTTGATTTGGATCATAAGGCAAAATCATTAGTGAATAATAATCTATTTGAAATGGCAGCGCAAATTTATGAGAAATGTGAAAAAATTTCTCAATTATTAGTACAGTTAGGAAAAAAAGAAGAAATAGCCAATCTCGAAGAATTTAAGAATAAAAAAAATGAATGTTTAAAAAGACTTGAATTATAAAAAGTGAGGTAATAAAGGATGAAAAAAATTCCAGGTACCCTATATCATTTAGGTATTTCAGTAGGTAGAGAAGAAAATACACTTAATATAAATATATGGTATAAAAATCAAGTAGTATTTGAGAAAACGGGAATATTAGAGGAACAAATTGTAGGTGTCATTCAGATGTTTTTTGAAACCAAAAATTTAAGTATTCCAGCTAATAGGTTAGGTTGGATTATAAAGGAAGAAATAAATGAGTTATCTCCTGCTGATGATATAACTTTTATTGAAGGCACCGTATCTGAGATTCTTGGGGAATTTCAGAAAAAAACATCAGGAGATATAAAAAAAATAGTATTAATGGGACTTTCGAATGCGGGAAAAAGTTGCATTTATCAGCGAGTATTTGAAGGGAAAAAACCATGGGAGTTAATGCAATCTACCGCTACAAAAGGGATTGATTATAGAGAATATAACGTAGGATCAATAACAAAACCAATGATATGGGATTTAGGAGGTCAACAGCAATACCTTGATGAATATCATGGGCCTCTAAGAAAAAATATATTCCAAAAAGCTTCTGTTCTTTTGTATGTAGTGGATGCTGCTGATGTTGACCGATTTGAAAATGTTCGAATTGAATTCGAATGGAGCGTAAATCAAATGCTATCTTTTAATCGTGCCCCAAGGTTGCACGTTTTTCTTCATAAAATTGATCTTATTCACGATAAAAATGAAGTAATGTCTTATCTAAAGAATTTATTAACACGAAACATTTCCTACGAAGTTACTTTTCATGGAACCTCAATAATTGATGAATCTCTATTCACAGCATGGAGCGGGATAATTCGAGATATTTCAACCAAAGCAACATTCATTAGATCAGTATTAAAATTATTAAAAGATCAAGAGGGGGTTAAAGACGCTCTGCTGATTGAAAAGTCAAGTGGTCTTGCGTGTGGTTCAACTGTTAATGGATCTGATGAGGATGTAGTTATTGGTATGATTTCTCTATTAATTGTGACCTGTGATAAGGTTACAAAAAATATGCATCTAGAAAGCTTTAAAGAGTTTAGACTGAAAACAGATTCTAATTATTTACTGCTAACGGATATTACCACTGATTTAATGCTTGTAATTATTTTAGACTCACTAGGCTTTGATGAACAACACCTGAATGAAATTGAAGCTGTAGGGAATGAAGTTGCATTACAAGTTAAAGAATTATGGATTGATTAGGAGGATATCAATAATGCCAATAGGTATGTTTTTATTAGTTCATGATGAGATAAGAGGACCAGAAATTAAATGTTCTTATTATAAAATTCCAGTAACCTTGAATAAAGAATTTATTTCAAAATTATACATGTCTCATGCAGGATTTGACTCATCATCTCATATTGAAATAAAGTTTGAAAATTATCGCAGTGTTTCATGTTTCACAGGTAATCTTGATCGTAGAACTCAAAAAGAAGGAATATTAGGTATCTTATTTGAAGAAAATGAGGAATTTACTAATCTTGATTTGTTTTTACAACGAAATTTATATTACGCAATTGAGAATCCGGATAATAAAACTATGAATTATATCTTTTCAAATAAGCTTCTCAACTATCTTGAATTAGTTAAGCTTTTTATAAAGGTGGAAATTGAGAATATTCCAGAAATTTACTTATTAAATGGAAATAGTGAATTCAAATACAATGTATTAAAATTTGGAGATTATAGTAGTAATATCTCAGAGATGGCTGATCTTTATCAAAAAATCCAAAATAACCAAACAATCCCTTCATATCATTATGCAAAATTAAATTTCGAAGGACAAACAAATACATTTTTATTAATGAAAAGTGATGAACCTGCTAAAACTATTTTACCATTAATTACAACTATAAAATCTTATCTCGAAAAATTTTATTATTACTCATTAGAGATTTTTTGTTTATTATTACTTCCTTCAGTTATAAACATAGCCCCAACAAAAACAGAATTTGCAAAAAATTATTCTAAGAAGAATAAAACATTGCTCCAAAGTTTAGAAAAATCAAAAAATTATCAAGAAGAATTTGAAAACATAATCTTTAATTTGATCAATGGAAATATTTACATTTTACCAGTATTATAAATTATGGGTAATTATCTTCAATCTTTCTTTTAAATTTTTAAATAACATCGTAACCATACCAAAATTCGCTTTTTTAGACAATATTAAGACTTTATTGAATTCATTTTCCGCTAATTGTTCTACCAGAATCCCAAGACTTAAATTTGGATTTTTCTGCATTTCTTCGTATATCCTAGTTGCTCTATTTTCATAATCCAATTCCTCCGGACTCAAAGGAATTTCGTTTACCATATTTAACTCCTATGTCATACCTTAAAAAAATACTTAACTAATGTTAAAACATTCATAGAGATTAAATTCAATAATTGTTTAATAACTATTACACACTGATTTTAAGCCCATCAAAGGCAAACGTTAATCCGGGGGTATTATCTTCCAGACTCTTGCGTTTACTGGGAGTTAGTCCTGCCATTAACTTATCTATATTCCAACTATGAAAGGAAGTATGGGTAAGAATACATTTTGGAATATTTAATGATTTCCAAAAAGAAATTGCTTCTGGTATGGAAAAATTCCCCCATTGAACACCATTAGGCAAGATTAACTCGTCCAAAGTCCCTTCTAAAATAATGAAATCTAACTTCACTTCTTTTAAACGATTGATTGTTCTTTCTGGAGGAATAACTCCATCAACCAAATAACCAAATCTTTTCTTAGATGTTGTAATGATATAGCCAACACTATCCGGAGAATGAGTTGTCTTTACTACTTCAATATCGAGGTCAGGAATTTTGATTATATCCCCTGAGTTTCTCGGGTGAATATTGTAGCGAAATTTAGCCCAAGAAAAGCCAGGGCTTTCAAAATATATTAGATCTTGCTTAGGTAAATATAAATCCAATATTTTTTTCTCCCAAATTCCATGGGAACCTAATTCCGGAAATGGAGCTAAACCCCAACAATGATCATAATGCCAATGAGTGATAAATATTCGATCAATAAACCTTATTTTTTCTCGCTCAAGTTGAAACTCCATATCTGGACTTGCATCAATTAAAATGTTTTCTGTTCCACGTATTAAGATAGAAGCTCTAGTTTTACGCAACTTAGGATCCCTCCTTGCATCTTCACATGTTCGACAAGAACAATGAAAAGAAGGAACTTGAATTCCCCCGCTACTCCCGAGAAATATTAATTCTCTACTTTTCTCATCCATAAAATTTCACCTGATTTAGTAATATTCAAAGTCTTGATAAGAATATTTTATTTATTTATTTAGAGTTTCTCGATAAAAATTAAAGTAATACCAAATTTTTGTTAAATTAATAATTTCTTAAGAATGATATTAGTTATGAGTAATAATAAGATCGAAGCAGACGGAAGTAAGGTCCAAATAATTAACACCGGGTGCTGTCATGATTGTGGAGGGCGTTGTTCTCTGAAGGCCCATGTCAGAGATGGTAAGATCGTACGTTTTGAAACAGATAATGGTGAAGAACCTCAGTTAAGAGCTTGTTTACGTGGACGGGCATATAGACAAAAAGTTTACCACCCAAATAGATTAAAATATCCGATGCATCGTATTGGAGAGCGGGGTGAGGGTAAATTTGAGAGAATTTCTTGGGACGAGGCGTTAGAAATAGTTGCAAATAAAATGAAAGAAATTAAGGAAAAATATGGAAATTCTTCTATATTATTAGTTCCCGGTGCTGGAAATCAGGGTATGCTTCATGGTGTAACTGCTGTAGGTTTAATGCTTACTCAATTTGGAGGATACACCAGAATGTGGGGCATACCCTCCTATGAGGGAGCTTTATTTGCGTCTATGGCCACTTATGGAACTATGATGACGGGTAATGCTCGTGAGGATCTACTCAACTCCAAACTTATAATAATGTGGGGTTGGAATCCAGCTAATACAATATGGGATCCAGGTACCCCTTTGATGTTTGCAAAAGCAAGAGAAAAGGGTATTAAGATCATCAATATCGATCCAATCTTTACTGATACCGCAGCAGTTTTGGCAGATCAATGGATACCAATTCG
The DNA here is from genome assembly GCA_048940805.1 of Promethearchaeota archaeon. GTDB lineage: Archaea > Asgardarchaeota > Lokiarchaeia > Sigyniarchaeales > SOKP01 > Loki-b32. Next base: position 2,705 of record JBHLOF010000141.1, on the reverse strand, counting down.
TCCGGGTACCGATACTGCAATGTTAATAGCTATGGCATATGTGATCATCACTGAAAATCTTCAAGATCAAGATTTTATTGATAAATTTACGGTTGGATTTGATAAGTATAAAGCCTACGTAATGGGCGAAGAGGATGGAATTCCCAAAACTCCACAATGGGCAGAAGAAATAACTAAAGTTCCTGCAGAAACGATTATAAGTCTAGCACGGGAATATGCTACCAATAAACCAGCAGCACTAATGGCAGGATGGGGTCCTGCCCGAACTGCCAGAGGAGAACAATACTCAAGAGCAGCTAATGTATTATGCGCAATTACTGGCAATATCGGGATTAATGGTGGATATGCCTCTGGTTTTATGCGAGCATATTACAGCCGTGAAACAGTAACCTCTGGAAGAAAAAAGAGTTCTGGTCCGATAAGCCAAGAAGAGAGAAAAGAAATGGCTAAAAAGCAGACCCCTCGAGGTAATCCAGTTGATTGGGGCGCATCTCCCCGAAAAGATAGTCTTTATAAATTGAGAGGAGGGACAAACCCTGCTAGCACACGAATTCATTTTAATGAATACTACGATGCAATTTTACAAGGTAAAAAAGGAGGATTTCCTGCTGATCTAAAGATGGCCTATATCGTAGCAGAAAACCGTTTGAATCAATATAGTAATGTAAATAAAGGTATTAAGGCTTTGAAATCTCTGGAGTTTATTGTGGTTCATGAACAGTTTATGACACCAACAGCTAAATTTGCAGATATACTATTGCCAGTTAACACTTTTATGGAACGTAATGATATTGCAGTTCCTTGGCTCGGTTCACCCTATTATATCTATTTAAATAAAGCTATTGACTCTTTATATGAATCAAAAACGGATCCAGAGATATGTAAAGAACTTTCATTAAAGCTAGGGATTGATCCTGGTCTACTAAACTTAACAGAAGATCAAATTCTCAGAATCTTTTCAAATCCTCGGAAGGATATTAAAAGTTATGAGGAAATGAAAAGAGATGGATTTTACAAAGTAAAAGTAGAAGAACCTTTTGTCGCATTTAAAGAGCAACGTGAGGATTTTGAGAATAATCCCTTTCCTACATTATCTGGAAAAATTGAGATTTTTTGTGAACATATAGCTGAATTAAATATCAAGAATATGCCACCTATTCCTAAATATCTAAGTCATGAAGAACATTATGATGCTCCTTTAGCAAAAAAGTATCCATTGCAATTGTTAACCCCTCATAATAAAAGAAGAACTCATTCAAGCATTAGTATGATTCCATGGTTAGAAGAAGTGGAGCCTCATGCAGTTTGGATAAATCCTGTTGACGCAAAGCCAAGAAAAATCAATAATGGTGATTTAATTGATGTATATAACGATCGAGGACGAATCAGGATCCCGGCTAAGGTGACAGAACGAATTATACCCGGCGTGGTTGTTGTATATCAAGGAGCTTGGTATAATCCGGATAAAGATGGAGTTGATCTAGGTGGATGCGGTAATGTTCTAACCAAAGATTCACGTTCACCTGGGGGTGCTTTTCCTATGAACAGCGCACTGGTCCAAGTGGAATTATTCTCTAAAAATAAAGAAGAGGGATCAACTTGAAACAGATGGGATTTTTTTTTGACCAAACACGTTGTACTGGTTGCTTTACTTGTTCAGTTGCTTGTAAAGATTGGAATGATATTAAAGCAGGACCGGAAAACTGGATGAGGATAACCACGATAGAAGAAGGAAAATTTCCAGATTTATTTCTTACTTATTTAGCACAAGCCTGTAATCATTGTGCTGATCCTCCCTGTATAAAGGCTTGCCCTACGAGTGCGATTAAAAAAAGAGAATCTGATGGTATTGTGATTGTAAATCAAGAAAGCTGTCTGGGAAAAAATGAATGCGGGGCTAAGTGTCTTAAAGTCTGTCCGTGGGATTCTCCCCAATTTAACACAACTACTAATGCTAAAATGAGAAAATGTGATCTATGTCTCGAAAGATTAGAGAAGGGAAAGCAAACGATATGCGTAGAAGCATGTCCTATGTATGCTTTAGATGTGGGACCTATCGATCAATTGCAACAAAAATACGGAACCAATAAGGATGCGATTGGTTTTAAAAATAATGAAAAAATAAAACCATCAATAATTTTTAAGTCAAAATTATAAAAAATATTATAAAACTTACTCCTTTTTCTTTTCAATTGAAACCAAGGCTTGAACTAACCTTAAGGCTATTTCTTTTAAAAGTTTGATAAACAATCTGATTTACCTTGATTGTAGTGTAATTTTGAAATAAAGATTAAATACAAAAATATTTAATATTGTTAATCGAAATACAAGTAATATTAAAACTAATTAAAACTGATATGAATGGAAGATAAATATATTGTTGAAATAAAAAGTGGTAAAATTCGGGGATACGAGAATAGGGGGGTTATAAAATTCAAGGGGATACCTTATGCAGAACCACCAGTAGGGGAACTACGATTCAAACCTCCAAAACCTGTTCAATCCTGGAGCCACATACGTGACACAATAAATTATAGCCCTGTTGCTCCTCAACCACCTTCTGCTCTTGAAACTATGGTTGCGGACCCCTTTCCTCAAAGTGAAACGGAATGTTTGACTTTGAATGTATGGACTCAAAATTTAAGTAATGAAAAACGACCAGTTATGTTTTGGATTCATGGTGGGGGATTCACAACTGGTAGTGG
>JBHLOF010000033.1:0-36001 GCA_048940805.1 Promethearchaeota archaeon | reverse complement strand
ATTATTTGGGTGATCTTTACATGAAATCATCTCTAAATTTATTTGAAAAACTTTGCCTTTTTGAAATTGACTTTCGTGGTTATTTACAAAAACCCTTGAGCCCATTGTTCCCAATTCTTCTGCGGAAAATTGACAGAACCATAGGTTGAAATTTCTAGTTGGGATATTTTGAAAATACTTACTTAATTCAAAAACTATTGCCATCCCCGAGGCATTATCCAGAGTTCCAGGTGAATTATTATCAGTTTTTAGAAAGAGTAAAAACAGGTTTGAAAGCGACACTATGATTGTAGATACCCATATTCCGATACTCACTATCATAAAATCAAGTTTTAGTGGTGTATAGGTATGAAAAATCAAAGCAATTAAGAATCCCCCAAGACACACTCCACTATATAACCAGACTCGATAAAGAAATACTCTCCAGAATGTACTGAAATTTTGAGATTTGGAGTCTAAATGACCTGAAATTACTATATTTCCAGCATCTTTTTCAGGTAAATCAATAGCGGGTACTTTCACGAATATATTTGTGGCAGATCGTGTTTTTCCGTAATATTCTCCCCAAAAACCAGGGTTCTCTGGATGTTTTAAACCCTTAACAATTAATAGAACAACAATAGACATAATAACAACAATTAACATGGCGATGGTGAAATTAACATAAATGAACATTAGAAGAAAAAGTGAGAAAGTTAGGTTAATCACCATAATTAATTTAACCATTGTTATAGAATAAAAATCAGAAAATTCAAATGTTTCTCTTTGTATTTGAGCTGAATCAAATCCAATATCATAAAAAGTTTTTATAGAAAGGTCGACAGCCTTCTTTTCTCCTTCGGTTCCTGCTAATCGAGGAAAACTAAACCTCTTCACTAAATTTGATAAGTTTTCTAAAATCTTGTTATTAATATTAATGGAAGGTTCCGTTTTCAACGTTATTCGAGATTTTTCAATTTGATTTTAAAGATCTTTTCCATTACTTTAAAGTTTGAGATTTATTTATGCTTTTTTATTTAAAATAATAATTTCTTACGGACTGGTTAATCTATCCATAACGATTTTTTGGATCTTTTCCTGGACAAATTCTATAATATCATCTGTACTAATTACAGTATAGTTTTCTTCTTTAGCGCGAGTTAGATAGAGAGTTCTAACACTTTCCAAAAAGGCTAAGTCTTCAAATTTATCTAACTGTTCTCCATTTTTTCGATCTAAGGCAGTTTTAGGATCAATATCTAAAATGATAGTTAAATCTGCTTTTCCTACAAATTTATTTAACTCTTTTACCCATTCAACAGAAACTCTTTCTGATTGAGTAGATTGGTATACTATGGATGATTCTATATAACGATCTGATATTACAATATAACCTTCATCTAGTTTTTTCTTAATCTCATTATGAAAATGAAGATCTCTATCTGCAGCGAATAATAGGGCATCTGTAGTAGGAGGAATCTCTTTATTTTTCAAAAATTCTCTTAATATTTTACCTATTTCACTTTTTGATGGTTCATGGGTCAAGTGAACTTTAAAACCTTTATGTTTTAAAAATCCTGTGAGAAGCTGACTGTGGGTGCTGGTTCCAGACCCATCTCCTCCATCTAAAACTACAAAAAAAGCTTTATGTGTCAAAGTAATTTGAAATTATGTAATAAATAATATTATTTGAGAATATGAATCATAAATAATTATTAATTTTAAGTATTAGAAAGCAGTTAGTCAGAAAAAATATATAACTTCAAAAATAATTAAAAATGTTGGACAATTCAAAGATATAATAAATTGAATAAACTCTAAAATGTCAACTATTAATCCCACTGGCTTCTGTCCACATTGTAATCAACAAGTTTTATTAACTCGTAAAGATTTTGACACTTGCCTCGCGATAGTATTATTAATATTTACTTTTATAGGTTTTTTCATTTATATCGCTGTTTATTACTCCCGAAAGGAAGAATATTGTGTCCATTGCGGAACTAAAATAAGTCTTCCACAATCACAAGTACAATATCAGTCAACTCCTACAAGTGATTTACCAACAGAATCAATTGATATAACTCCGGTAAGTTATTGTTCATTATGTGGAGAGAAATTAGAGGCCCAGGTAAAATTTTGCCCAAATTGCGGAAGTAAAATAATTTAGGCATCACTTGTAAGTAAGTTATTTCTTCCTTCCCTTCAAAAATTGGACTCAAGATCTTTTTAGTATTCTCCTCTTTTTCATTAAATTAAATATTAAAAAAAAGTGATTTCATGTTAACAATGTATTGTCCAAAATGTAAGCAGAATGTTTTGACAAAGAAAGAAGACTTTAGGATTGGTCTTGCAATAATTTTGATTATATTTACTGGAGGTTTGGGATTACTAATATATCTTGCTATTTATTTAGATAAGGACAGGAATCGTTGTGTTCATTGTAATTCTATTTGTAGTCCTCAGTTAGTCAGTAATCAATCGAGTTCAAATTATCAAGTAATTAGTAGATCAAATCAAATTTCAAGCCAAAAAGCAGTTGTACAGACCCAATTAGTTGAGGGTAATCCTAAGTATTGCTTTAATTGTGGCGTTGAGTTAGATCAGAGAGAGGAAGCTAAGTTTTGTAGATTCTGCGGAACCAATATTAATTAAATTTATTCTTTTAATTCTTATTTTTATTTTTTAACTTTTTTTTTATAGTTCTTAAAATTGTAGATTCAACAGGTGTACAGCCTTTAATGAATGTTCCATCTCCTTGCAGACTAGATGTACAGTTTCCAATAAGATAAGTATCTGAGTAAAGATCAGATTCTGTTATTCCCTTACCAATTGCTAACTGTAAGGGATTTTCAGGGGTGAAATTAGCATTAATAAATTCTTTATTATTTCTTAAAAGGTTGAATATCGTTGATAGGCATGCTGAACATGAATCAATATCGATTAGACTAACATTTGGATATTTTATTTTTATAGTTTTTGGTGGAGGTTCTAATGGTTTAATAAATTGCTCAATATCTTCGGGTATTGTTATTATATCTTCTTGTGTTTTTGGCATGTTCTTTATCATATCTGAAATTAATTTCAAATGTGGAACATTCTCCAAAGTCCATGTCGGTTGTGTCAATGCGAGAGCTACCATATCTGCCGCAAGGTAGTTTGTTGATGCGATAATAGTATCCATTCTAACACAATTCCCTGAAGATGGGCCCATTCCTTCTTGAACATAAGATGCATCTATAATATTTAGGTTTGGTTTTATTATATAAGCAAGGTCTGCTATAGCAATATCTAATTCCTTGACATTTTCCATAACTTTTTTTATTTTGTCAATCAATTTAGGTGCTTGAAGGTGGTGTAAGGAAATTTTTTCTCTTTTATAGATTAATCCTTTTAAATTCTTGAAGCTTAATGAAGCACCGGTATGCATATGCATTTTAAGTACAGGGATTGATATAATATAATCAAATTCGTTCCAATAACCAGATAATTTTACTTTTTTTAACAATTTTCCTTTAGGGATCTGTATTAAGATTGGTGAAGGCTCATCCAAATCTAGAAAATGAAGATTTTCATCTTCTAGCAAAGAAGAATAGCCAGATTTCTCAAAGGCTAATTGAGTATTTGTATTAATAATGGGAGAATCTCCTATTAGAAATTTAGCATCATATCGTTCCTTTAAATAGAAATAAATTGCAGAAACTACATCAGGGTTAGTATTGACGCCTGTTCGGGGGTCAACTTCTCTCCCAACATTAGGTTTTAACAAAACATTTTGCCCTGTTAGATCGGGGATTTTGAGATTATCAAGGCAGGAGATGACAGCTTCAATTATATTCTCATTTCGAGCTAATGAAACCAATGGCATTTGTTTACTCACCATTATTTTATCCCCAAAAACTCAATGATCTTCTCTTTCATAAGATTAACATCAGGAATTTGATCTGTCCACCATTCAAACGCCAATAATCCTTGATTAACAAGCATATCTAATCCCCCTAGTGTTTGACATCCCATTGCTGCAGCATCCTTCATTAACATCGTCTCTAGGGGGTTATACACAACGTCAAATATAAAAAGATCTTCATGGAGTAGGTTTTTTTTGATTGGGGTATCATTGATATTCGGATACATCCCTATAGGGGTTGCATTAATAAGGATGTCTGCCTTTTTTAGTCCTTCGGAAATATTTTTATCATTACTTAGTTTTCCTTCAATGTGGATTTTTGTATTTCTACGAATTTCATTTGCAACCCTAATTGCTCGTTTTTCAATTAAATCAGTAAGGATAATTTGACTAGCTTGATCTGCTAGGATATAAGCTAAAGATCTAGCAACACCACCCGCACCCATAAAGAAAATATTTTTTCCCGAAATTTCACATCCTGAATCAAGGAGAGCCTTTTTAGCACCCATTGCATCAGTATTTTTTGCTTTCAAAAACCCATTTTCATTTTTTATTGTATTTATTGCCCCAATTTTTTGTGCTATTGGATCAACTTCATCTAAATATTTAATAATGGTCTGCTTATGAGGTAAGGTGACATTGATGCCTTTAATTCCTAATGATCTAACACCATCAATAGCCTTTTTAAGATTTTTAGGATGAACATCAAAAGCTAAATACACATAATCAAGTCCCAATTCTTGAAGAGCAGGGTTCCACATTATAGGAGACATACTGTGTTCAATGGGGTGCCCGATAACACAAAAAATACTGGTTCTTGACGTTATAACTTTTTCAGCTGGCATCCTTAAAGCAGAAGTTTTATATTTTATTTAATAATATGTTTAAGAAAAAATGTAATTTATAATTATTTAGCAAATGTCAAGGAAAATTAGGAGGATAAGTAAAAATGAGTAAAAAGTCTTTAAGTCCAGGTATCACCACGTTCCCTATGCCAGCAGCAGTAATTTCTGTAGGCATAGGAGAAAAAGCTAATTTAATTACTCTTGCCTATGTTGGAAAAGTTTGTTCGAGACCCCCAATTATAGCAATATCTATACAACCTGTTCGTCATTCTTACCAATTAATTGAAGAACTGGGAGAATTTGTCATTAATTACCCAACAATCAGCCAATTAAGAGAAATGGATTATTGTGGTACAAGATCTGGACGAAATGTAAATAAATGGGAAGAGTTAAACCTAACTAAAGAAAAAGCGTCAGTTGTAAACGTTCCAATGGTAAAAGAATTCCCCTGGAATATGGAATGTAGGGTTATCAATAGGTTAGAATTAGGAACTCATGTGTGCTATCTAGGAGAAGTAGTAGCTGTTCATTCTGATGAAAAATATCTTAAAAATGACAGACTCGATCCTGAGAAATTTGATTTTTTCGCTTATATTTCAGGCATTTATATTGCATTGAGTAAGGGAGCAATAGGAATACATGGATTTTCATTATCATAATATTCACTTAAGAGAATTATGCAAAAAAGTAATATCGCGCTAATAGGATTTATGGCAACTGGGAAAACCACAGTAGGAAAAGCTTTGGCAGAATATTTGGGAAATGAATATTCCTTTGTTGAAACTGACCAAATAATAGTCGAAAATGTCGGAAAGGATATTCCTAGAATCTTCGCAGAAGACGGTGAAAAAGAATTTCGCATTTATGAAATCATTGCATGTAAACAAGCTTCCAATTTAAAAAAGGTTGTAATTTCATGTGGGGGTGGTGTGATTTTAAATAATATAAATATTAACAATCTAAAAGAAAATTGTTACATCGTATTATTAAAAGCATCAGTTGAGGAAATTTATAATAGGATAATGAAGGATGGAAAGGAAACTAGACCCATTGTTGATAAGGAAGACCCCAAAAATGAAATAGAAAAAGTTTTGGAATTCCGGAATCCATTATATGATAATGCTGCCGAATTTATTATTGAAACAACCGATAAAACAGTTAATGATATTGTAATGGAGATTGTTAAAAAAACCCATCTAAAAGCCTAAATTTAAATTTCTAAAACCTACTAATAATTTAACCCTATTTGTTAGGAGTTGAGGATATGACAGAATATAAAAGGATTAAATGTCCAAAATGTAATAATGAGAATCCGCGCATGCTCCACGATGAACCAGATAAAAGTAATATTCTTTACTACAGTATTGGAAACGTTAATTAAACTTTCCGCTGAAGCAGGGTACACCGGTTTATGCGCGTCTTATAAAATGTGGTGACTGTGGGAACACGTTTTCCAAATCTGCTCTAAATTAGCCTTTAATAAACAAGTTTTATTCTTTCTTTTTTATTTCAATTTTATCCGGAGAGAAAGACATTGGATCTAAAAATTTAAAAGATTTAGAATTTCACGTATTTTTATGATATTAACTTGCCCGGGAGCAGTTTTTTCATCAAGAGAGCTAAATGTTAAAAGAGATCCGCTAAAAGGGCAGAGTATTCGTGAAAATAATCCTTGATCACCCATACAAAAGGAAATTATTCTTGAATTTTTACTTGAATTCAACTTGCAAAGCTTTAAAGGAACTATATTATCCTCGAAGGAATGAGCTATGAATATTAGCTTAAAAATACTTTTATTTAATATTTTTTCACTAACCAAGAGCAGATTCTTCAATCTTTTAAATGAATTCTCTAATATATTACTGACTTCCTCATAAGAGGGAGTTCTTTCAAAATCATGATAAGATAATATTGGAATCACTTCGTTTTGGGAAGCCAAGAGAATTAGATCTCTTAATACTTGATTTTCAGTATTAATTTCTATATCTACAAATTTTGGTTTAGATTCAATAATTAATTCTATAATTTGACGACGCTCATTGATTTCAATTTCCCTTTGGCCTCCTTCTGATTTTTCCCTAAATGTACAAATTACAGGAATCTGCGGTTGAATCTGATTAATTAGACTAATAATGAAATCTTTAGTTATCTTCTCAATATCAGAAATATAATCAAATCTTAATTCAACGAAATCAGGTTTGAGCTTTATAACTTTATTGATTGTAGGAGTAATCTCACTAAGATCAACAGATTTGACTTGGATTGGAACACAAATATTATATTTCATAATTAAAAGTAAAAAAATCGAAATTATATTTCTAATATTTCTTTTATATCATCAATTGTAAACTTTAGTGTATTTTCGGCATTAACTTCTTTGATCTTGCCCTTTTCATTATAATATTTAATGATTGGTTCAGCATTTTCCTCATAAGCGTCTATCCTGTTTTTAAGTGTTTCTTCATTGTCGTCACTTCTCTGTTGAAATTTAATTTCCGATCCACAATCATCACATATACCTTCGACTTTAGGGGGAAGAGTATATTTATTATAAAGCTTATTGCATTTAGGACAAGCATATCTTCCCAAGATTCTTTTCATTATTAAATCTCTGGGTACTTCTAGAAGAAGAAGTAGATCGATTTCGGCGATATTTGTTAATGCTTTTGCTTGAGATAAGGTACGTGGGAATCCATCAAGAATGAATCCCTTTGCTTTCACATCTTCCCTGGTTAGTCGATCTCGCACCATTTCGATGGTTACATTATCAGGAACGAGTTCTCCCTTATCCATATAGCTTTTGGCTTTTAATCCTAAAGGAGTTTCATTTTTTAAGTTTTCTCTAAATATATCTCCTGTACTGATATGAATAATATCGGGGAGGACTTTTTTTATTTGCCCAGAAAAAGTGCCTTTTCCCGCGCCAGGTGGGCCAAAAAGTACTAATTTTTTCATAGTTATAAAATAAAATTAATTTAACAAAAAAAACTTAACCCGTAAAATAAGATTTTTCGAGTTCTTTTATTAAATTATCTACTTGCCATTTTTCTCTTCTACTAAAAAGAGTAGCAAAATCTTTTTTAATGGAAGTTCCATAATAAGAATTTCCAAAAAATGTATCTGATTTATTGATAGCCCGTAATAACAATTTCAGATTTCCCATGTGAAGATATATTGAAATATCATTAATTATGAGTATTTTAGTGGGTTCCTTATTGAAGCAATTAAGAATGTGCAGGGTTTTCTTGAAATTTTTGTATGCATTTTTGTACATTTTAATTTTATTGTTTGAATTTAGTCGAGGAGGAATTATTTCTCCTTTAAAAGTGATATTTCTACAGGTAATGCTTTTATCGTAAAAATCTTTTATTTTCCCCCCAATTTTCAGATTTTTTAATAGCATTAATTTCGGGGCAAAGTCTAAAATACTAATTTCTTTAGGTAATGCCCTTTTTGATTCTAAAAGAAATTGAATAAATTTAGCCGTTAAATTAGTCTTATCTGTATTAGTATTTCCATACAATATTGTGTGTTTACCGATAAGTCCATTAAAATCTAAATCTTTAAGGTTCTTCATAAATATTAATGCGAACAATTAAAATATTTTAAAAAAAATCTTCCCAAGTTATTCTTGCTCGTTTTAAAACTACTAGGACAATAAAACCAATAATGGCACCGGGTATACAACTCAATGCAAATAAGCTCCAATATATGAAAAGGCTTTCTATTGAAAATATAGTTCCGATAGGTGCAATTAAAGCTCCAATAGTTCCCCCTAAAAATACAGTTCCGAGGGGTTCGGTTAATGCTGCCAATTCTGAATATTTTGGATATTTTCTACGCAAGAAATAAGAAACAGCACCGACTACAACTGCACCTGATATACCTCCGTGAAATGCATGTATTGTACCAATTGAAAGGGAAAATCGTAAAGAGGCAATTCCTAGAGCAGTAATGCATGATGAGGTAATACCGATTAACACTCCTGTAATAGCATTAATTATATGAGCAAAAGGATTAATTTTTGTTCCAAATATAGTAAAATAAGCAAATGGATTAATAAAGCTTAAAATTAATCCAACTGCCATAAAAATTGCTGTCGCAGCTATTTTTTTAGTCAAAAAATCTGAAGGGAATACGTATTCTCTTACATTAGATTTGAGTTTGCTCAATATTGTGTCAACACATTTTCTTTATTAAATTATTTAAAATTATGGTTTTCTATATAAATTTTATTTTTGTTTTTAGAATGTGTACTTTAATCAATATTAATCAACTTGAAGATTTTCTCTAGTTTTGTGATGATATCAGTTGAGTTCTTCCCAAACAAACGTATCATTGGTTCTTTTCCAATCGATCCTTTATCCCATATGATATCCGAAATCTTACCTTTCCTTTCTATACTATCTTTAATTAACCACTGCATTGAAGAAAATTCCTTTTGTTTGATCTCTTCTGGTTGTTTTTCTCGATTTATTTCTATCAATTCCAAATCTGTGTTTTCTTGAATATCCTTTACTAATTCTGGAGAATATCTTAAATTCATAACAAAATTCACGGAATTGTCGAATTTTTTTGCTGAAAGAATTAGTCTTGCGGTATGTTCAGCAACCCCAAATTTGATTTCTCCCGCAGCTTTCGGCAAAGCATTTACTATCGTTATCCTTCCATCAATTCCCGCAACATCATTTTTATCTTGAGCCTTGGATAAAGCACCTGCTATGTTTGTTCTTACTTCTGGTATTAATCTTACGAATTTTTTTTGTTGTATGAATTTGTATATTTCCTTAATTTGATTAACTACATCTATTCTTTCTTTAGAATCGTTCAATCTTGTAGACTTGTTGTTTTCCATCAAATCTATAAGGAATATAAGTTTATTTAATTTATCGTTTATTTAATCAAGATAATGGAGTTACGCCGTCTATGATAAAAATAGGAGACATCACGATTAATCCAACAAAAATCATTTGTTTAGGCACTAATTATATGGATCATATTGAAGAAACAGGATTAGAAATTCCAGAAGAACCTGTACTTTTTTCTAAAACATTAAACTGTTTAATTACAAATAACCAACCAATAATTTATCCAAAATTCTTATTTGAAAATAGAAAGTACAATCGGGTTGATTATGAAATAGAACTTGCATTTGTTGTAAAAGATAAATGTAAAAATGTAAATGCTGAGGATGTATATGACCATATCTTAGGATATACAGTTTTCAATGATATAACAGCGCGTAAAATGCAGACGAAAGATATCGTTTCTCGAAAACCCTGGTTCAGGTCCAAGTCGTTCGACAGCTTCGGTTGTGTTGGGCCTTTAATAAAAACTGTAGACGAGATCAGAGATCCACATAATCTTGGCATTGAACTAAAGGTAAATGGTGAAATAAAGCAATCATCTAATACAAAACATTTATTATTTAAGATTCCTGAAATATTTGATTATATAACAAAATTATTCACAATGGAACCAGGAGATATTATTGCTACAGGAACTCCGGGTGGAATTGGACCTATTCAACCCGGGGATTTGATTGAAGCTGAAATTGAAAAAATAGGGACTCTAACAAATAAAGTAATATTAGAAGGAGAAAATCTATGAGAATTGGAAATACAGAAATTGAACCAACAAAAATTATTTGTATCGGTCGTAACTATATAGAACATGCAAAAGAACTTAATTCCTCAGTACCAAAGGAACCAGTTTTTTTTGTAAAAACGTTAAACACTCTTATCACTGACGGCAAACCTATAATTTATCCAAAAGTTCTTTATGATAATCCAGATTATAATCGCGTAGATCATGAAGTAGAGTTAGCATTTATTATCTCTAAAACTTGTAAACATGTTCAAATTCAAAATTCCTATGATTATATTGAAGGGTATACTATCTTTCTTGATATTACTGCAAGGAAAATGCAAATTAGGGACCGCAATATAAACTTACCTTGGTACAGGAGCAAAAATTTCGACGGGTTCGGCCCAATCGGACCGAAAATAGTATCTTGTGATAAGATTGACAATCCTCATAACCTGGTTATTGAATTGAAAATCGATGGTGTGATAAAGCAATCATCGAACACAAAATACATGATTTTTAAAATTCCTGAGTTACTAGAATATCTCTCTACATATCTAACACTTGAAAAAGGGGATATAGTTGCTACAGGCACACCAAGTGGAGTAGGACCAATTCAACCGGGTGAAAGAATTGAAGCGACAATTGAAAAGATTGGTAAAATTACCCATCAAGTAATTTTAGAATAATAAAACTAGATTTTTCTTAATGTAAATTAAACCTTTTTAGTAATGAAATCTTTTAATACATTATGGAGACAGAATTGAGTGAAGAGATAAAAAAGGAAATTCTTTTATTAATCGCCACTCCTGGGGTGCAGATTGAAGAAATAGCGAAAATAGTTAAAATAGATTATATCAAAATAATGGATTTTTTATCTGACGAATTCTTAAAATATGATTTGAACTATGGTAGAAGAATTTGTTGTCGATATTAGATTAACTATTTTTAAAAAAACTTATTAATTTTCTCTCATTCTCATTCTCACTAAGTTCGAAATATTATTAATGACTTAGAACGCAAAATATTGCGGTTTCAATATATTGAAGATATTGAGATGGGTTATTATTAATGTAGCGTTCTTTACCTTATATAATATTTGAACTAAAAGATTCGATAAGAGTTGTGAAATTAAGTGAGCGAAAAAGGTAAAGTTGTTGTAATAGCTCTCGTTACCGGAGGCAGTGCATCAGGTGGACCACCTATCGGACCTACAGTTGGTCCTACTGGTATAAATATTAAAGATGTCGTTGATGAAATAAATGATAAAACAATGATCTTCAAAGGATTAACTGTACCCGTACGAATCGAATGTGATCCAGAGACAAAACAATTTGAAATTTTTGTTGAAACCCCTTCTACGGCCTCACTATTACTGAAAGAAGCGGGAGTAGAGAAAGGTAGTTCTTCGTCATTAGAAAACAAAATCGCTAATCTCACGCTTGATCAAATTAAAAAAGTCGTTGAGGCTAAGAAAGAAAAATTTTTGGATAAAACTTATGAATCTGCAATTAAATCTGTCCTCGGTACCGCTTTATCCGTAGGAGTAACTGTTGAGGGAGAAGATCCTAGAGAAATTCAAAAAAGAATAAATAATAGAGAATTTGATGACAAAATAAGGGGTGAGTTGTAAGATGAAGGTAGATGATAGATTGTTAAGAAAATCCTTAAGTACCGCAATAGATTTTTCAACGATTAAAAAAGAGGGTTTTAAGGATAAAGTTAGAAAATTTGATGAAACAATTGATCTCATTATAAATGTTAAAGATGTAAATCTAAATGATCCGAAAAATAGAATTGACAAAGAAATAATCCTCTCTCATGAAGTGATTTCTGATGATTTGCCAAATGTATGTGTTATAGCTTCTGATGAAATATTAATCGAAGCAAAAAAAATAGGTATTGATACCCTTGATGCTGAAGGATTAGTTAATTTAAATAATGAAGAAAAAAAATACAAAAAGAAATTTGCTAAAAAATACGATTTTTTTATAGTAGAATCAAAGATGATGCGAGATGTAGCTCGATACCTAGCACGATTTCTGGGCCCTCTAGGAAAAATGCCAAAACCTTTCCCTTCAGGCTATGGGATAATTTCAAATCCAGATGATTTAAACATTGCTCTCGATCGATACAGAAAGGTAATTCGAATCCAAATGAAAAAACAACCGATTATCTTTGCGAAAATAGGGAAAAAGTCAATGGATTCTGACAAATTATTTGAAAATATAAAAACTGTTGTTAACTATATTGCAGATCAAATGCCTCACAAGTTTAATAATTTTAAATCAATGTACTTGAAAAGTACAATGGGACACCCTTGTAAGGTAGATGAGGAATATCTAAAAGATATTAAGGTGAATTAGGAAAATGATCAAAGAAAAGCATATTCCAGAATGGAAACTAGAGGAGATTAATATTTTATTAGATCTATTTAGAAAATATAAAAATGTTGCAGTTATCGAAGTAGGTCATATACATGATATACAAATTCAATCGACTCGCAAAATCCTAAGAGATAAAGCAGTTTTTAGAATGTCAAAAAAATCATTACAATTTAGAGCGATTGAAGAATTTAAAAAAGAATCAAAAAAATCAAATTTAGATGAATTAATAATTCACATTTCTGGCCAATCAAGTTTAGTTTTTACAAATCTTGACTTTTTTGAGTTAAAGAGGATCTTACATGAGAACGAGTGGATGGTCCCAGCAAGACCTAACGAAATTACACCGGTAGATATCTGGGTACCAGCAGGGGATACAGGATTACCAACAGGACAAGTTATAAGTGAATTGAACATGACATTAAAACTTCCCACAAGAATTATGAATGACACAATTCATGTACGTGAAGACACTAGAACACATAGAGCTGGTGATTTAGTTACTGTTAAACAAGCAGCGGTCTTAAAGAAGTTAGGGATAACCCCAATAGAATCATTAATAAAAATACATTTTGCTTGGAGAGATGGAGAAATAGTACCAAATGAGGTCCTTTATATGGATATAGATAAGTTCAAACGAGATCTTATTTTAGCTTATAAAGAAGGACTAAGTATTGCGTTTGAAATGCCATTCTATATAGAAAATATGCATGGAGACTATATAAGGAAAGCGATATCTGAAGCGAATATACTCGAAGCTATTATATTCGGTGAAGGAATAACGGTCTCTGCTGATACCGCCCCAGAAGATGAAGAAAAAGAGGAGGAAGAAGAAGAAGAGGAGGAGGAAGTTGGAATTGGAGGTTTATTCGGCTGAGTGCGCTCTCAAGCCGTTATGGTTAAAAATATACTACAATAAAAGATATGAATTTAAAATTAATAAAATTAAATAAGAGGTTTTAAAATATGGAAAGTATTTATGCTGCATTATTACTTCATAAGGTTGGAGGAAAAATTACCGAAGCTAATGTAGAAAAAGTCTTGACTGCGGCAGGTGCAAAAACTGATAAAGCAGAAATAGCAAAATTAGTTGCTGGATTAAAGGAAGCAGACATTGATCAAATTATAAAATCTGCTGGTACTACGTCCGTTGTAGCTACCGCTGCGGGAGGAAAGGTTGAGGAAAAGAAAGAAGAAAAGAAAGAGGATGAGGAAGAGGAAGAAGAGGAACCAACGGGAATAGGATCACTTTTTTAAATTCCTCATTATTAATTTTTTTTAAAAATTTTTTAAACACGAGTAAATATTCCTAAATTATTACTCTACTAAATTGAGGTAATTTAACCAACTTCTCAAATCAAAAACTTTTTTTAAAATTCAATTTTCTTAAAATTACCCATTAATTTGAGAATTTTACTATATTTAATTGCAAGAAATACATTAATTTACCATAAAATACCTACGTTGTTGTAATATCATGGCTGGAAAATTCCTTAGATTTTTTTCACCTTTCATTAAAGCAATGCCAGAGATTAGAAATCCTCAACGTGAGGTGTCCTTTCGAGAAAAGTTTATTTGGACCGCTGTTGTTCTTATTGTTTATTTAATAATGTCAAACATTCCTCTTTATGGTATTCGAATTCAAGAATCAACAGATTATTTTTATTGGCTACGTGTAATTCTTGCGAGTCAGAGGGGTACCCTTACAGAACTTGGTATTGGTCCAATTGTTACCGCAGGGCTTATTATGCAATTACTCTTAGGCTCACGAATTATTAATGTAGATATGGCTGATCCATACGACAGAGCTCTTTTTAGTGGTGCTCAGAAGGTTCTTGCCATCTTTCTTACAATTTTCAATTCGATTGCGTATTTATTTGGAGGTGCTTTTGGAAATCTCGGAGAAATTGGAATTCAGGGAGCAATCTTTATTTTTGTTCAATTACTTCTAGCAGGGATAATTATTATTCTTCTTGATGAATTGCTTCAAAAGGGATGGGGTCTTGGAAGCGGAGTTTCCTTGTTTATAGCCGCTGGTGTAGCAGGGCAAATGTTCTGGAATAGTTTTAGTTTCGTGGCCACACCCTCCCCTCCAGATGGGGATGGACTCCCAAGAGGAATTATAATAGCATTTTTTTATGCTTTATTTGACGGCAATCCTACAACGAACGTAGGAGATCTATTTTTTCGGCAAAATTATCCATCATTACTCGGAATTTTCACTACGGTAGGTATTCTTTTCTTAGTTATTTGGTTTGAATCCACTCGTATTGAAATTCCGCTTACTTATAGAGGCTATCGAGGTTATAAGGGTAAATACCCAATGAAACTGCTTTATGTTTCGAATATACCAGTAATATTAGTTAATGCATTGTATGCAAATATCTTATTTTTTGGGCAGTTATTTGCTGGACCTGCATCGGGATTACGGCAAAGTAATGGTGGACTTATTCCTGATTTTTGGATTAATCTAATTGGGGTCTTTGAATCTCGGGAGGCAAGTGGAGGTTTGGGAGGTCAATTGATTCCTACATCGGGATTAATATATTTGCTTACACCCCCGCTGGGACTCGTCCAATTAGTCCAAAATCCATTTAAAGCCATTTTTTATTTAATGATTTTTATAACTTTATGTATAATCCTTGGTCGAGTATGGGTCGAAGTCTCAGGCTTGGCCCCGCGAGATATAGCTGGACAAATTCTAGATTCAAAGATGCAAGTTCCCGGATTCAGAAGCTCAGAGAAAGTCTTGGAACGGATCTTAAAGCGATATATACCAACCTTAATAATCCTTAACGGAATTATTATCGCAATACTAAGTTTTACTGCTGATAGTCTAGGAGCTTTGTCGTCGGGTACGGGCTTATTAATTGCTATTGGAATTATTCATCAATATGGAGAAACACTTGCAAAAGAAATGGCTGCCGCACAGTATCCGGGTTTACGAGGGCTTCTTGGTATGGATTAATAAAAAAATCCTTTCTAACTTAATCCAAATCAATGAACATTAAATAGAATTCATTCTGTAAAGTTTATAATGCTAAATAGTTTTATTAAACTATACAATGATGTTATTTATGTTTAATTTTGCGGAATGGATATCAACACCCCCGGTCTCCATGTTTTTTGTACTGCTCTTGGCTTCTCTTACAGCACTTATAAGTGCTTTCTTAACTAAATGGCTAGTTGATACTGATGAACTAGAACGTAAGCAACGACAAGTTAAGAGTCATGAAGAAGAAAAAGAGAAAATAATCGCTTTAGCGGAGGTAGATCCTGAACGATATCGAAAACTACGCAAAAGATGGGAGAGAAAAGAGGAAATGCTAAAGCAATCACAGCAGAAAATGTCACTTCAAAGGTTGAAACCAACTTGTATAACTTTTTTACCAATGATAATAATCTTTAGTTTTCTAAATACGATTTTAGGTAGAGCTGAAGTTGCACTAAGCCCTATGCATGCAAATGATATACCTCTTATAGGAGGTTTTATTAGTGCCCCGAATTCGATATTTATTAATTTTACAGCTTGGTATTTCTTATGCTCTCTTGGAATTAATACCTTAGTCCAGCGTTTATTGAAGCTTCAGACACAGGCATCTGGAGGCTTTGGTCAAATGATGGGTACCTCTAAAGCGAAGGCTATTGAGTTTCCTGATGTTTAATTTGGTAAGATTGACAAAGATAATCTAATTCAAGCATAAGTAAAAACGCAACGGGAGGGATTTATTCCTATAAGAAGAAGCTTCTTATAGATCGAACCCCCGAGTGCATTCACACACTGGCTTTCTGGGAGAATATTCTACTCCAAGCCAGCGCCGTACCGGGCTAGGCAACCGTTGCATTCAAAAAAATAATAATAAATTAAAAGAAAATATGTTATTTATATTTACTATTTTATGGGTATAGATACAGTTTCATTCATTTTCTTGTCTAGCTTTGCTTTTTTTATAGCAGCTTCAACTTCTTCGTGTTTAGCTCCTTTCTTTATTTCTATTGTATCCGCGATTGGTTCGATATGATTATAATTAACTCTCCTTCGCCTAACCTTTAACCCATCAATTAATAAATAGTTTTTATCAATTACATCGACTATTACACAATAATATCCAGCTTCTCTTCCCATTGTTTTAACGCAGAGCCGTCCAATATCATAAATGCTCATTCTTAATTTGTCACCAAATTATTGATTTAGTTACTGGTGAAGAAAACTACCAGTAAATTATTTTATAGTAGTTAAGTTAATTTAAACAAGATTAAATTATTTTTGATTTTTGTTATATTAGATTTTTACTTTTTAGAGCTGAAAGGATTAAATCTAATATTTCTTCAACACTCAGTTCTGCTGTATCGATAATCAAGTCATAAAGGTTTTCTGTTTTAACCTGATCATTAAGATTAATGCCATAAAGCTTATTATACCTTGCTAATTCAGATTCTTCCCGTACTAGTGTCTCCTTTAACTTGTCTTGGTAATTTGAATTATCTCTTTCAGCCATTCTGGTTACTCGTATTTTCAACGGACAAGTTAATAGTATTTTGAAATCTGCGATAGATTCGAGAATGTACGCACTTAGTTGGCTATCTATAATTATGTTATCTTTTAGTGCTATTTCAATTATCCTATCGTCTAAAGATTTATCGATGTGGGGATTCTTTTCAACGTAATCAGTGAATTCTTCTAAAGTAAGAGCTCTTTCTTTAGCCAAATCCCTAAATGCTTGTCCTGTACTGTAATAGTTAATACCTAATTTTTGGGATATTCTTTTCCCAATAATGCTTTTACCAGTTCCATGAAGCCCTGATATCGTTAATATCATTGCAAATCCTATATTTAGGGTAATTCAAATGATTTAATGAATCTTTATTATATAAATAGTGGAAAATCATTTATTAAAAAAAGACTATTGATTCCAAATTGATTCTTTTATCAAAGTTTTGAGACAGGTAGAACAATATCTGCCACTTTCTAATCTATTTGCCCTTCTAGCGGTTTTATCAGTTTTTTTCATGTTTGTGGGGCGTAATCTTGGAACAGATTGAAGAGGTCTTTTACAAATTGCACAATGTGCTCTATTAGGTTTTCTTCTCCAATAATGTGAAACGCTTCTGTTTCCGGGAGTTCTTAATTTTTTTCTAGCTTGGCTTTTAGACCTCAAGCCAGGACGTGGAATAATTATAACCTCTTAAATAATAATTATAGGTTGATTTATTTATAGTTAATATAACTTTAAAGCTTAGAAAGAATATTAATTTTATTGTTTTTCTCATACTCTAAGATTTAATTTCGTATGGAATTCCTTATAGACATGATAGATCTCATCTACTACATCTTCACTAGATTTCATATTACCTAATTCATATTGAGATTTAGGAAAACAATTTCCATAGATCCTTTTAATTTCTTTACGGAGATTGTCCAATCCTGGAAATTTTTTCATGCTAGTTATTAATTCTATAAATAAATTATCAATGAGTTCTTTTTCTTGGAAGCCTTTTAGTTTTAAGGCATCCATCAATGTTATGAAGGATGATGTAATCTTTAAAGTTATCCCCGGGAGTTCTAATACGATTGGACTAAGTTTCTCTGTTGAGGGGCGTTGAGATATTTTATCGTATCCTTCAGAAATCCCATTAATAATGCCTATTACATTATAATATTGTTCCATAAAATTCATTTTTTTAAGTAGTTGAGAGAGATCAACATTTTCCTCTTTTAAAAAGATATTAAACTCTAGTAGTTCATTAATTGCATTTTTAACAGTTCGTCTGAAAAAATTGGCGTTAATTGTCCCTTCTTCGAATTTTTCATAAGCGTTAAGAATAGTATTAATTAATGCATATAATTCAGATTCAAGATTCTTATTTGAGTTAAAATCCTCATTAATCATGATTATGAAAACGAATTATAAAAAAGACTTTTTATATAAAATTTAGTGTATGTGTTAATAAATTTAACCAAACAAAGTAGGGCGTAGAAAATAGAATAAAATTGCTACTATAACACCAATAATTATAGTTGGAATTAAGACTCTAGTTGTTGATGAATTACTAAGTTCTCTAATAGCCAAAGTCATTAGAATTGGAACCCAAATAGCAATTGTGATTGCATCAATTATATCTAAAATTGCCCAGGTTCCAGAACTAAATATTTGATCTAAAATAGTAGCAATACTGGCTATATCTAAAGGTGTTGGTACATTCACTAAAGGAAATCCAATTAAAACAATAAGGGCTTTAATAGCATTTACTAATAAGAACGGAGTAAATGCACATAACATCATTCGAAACTTATATGAGCCTTCTATTTGCAGCATAGTACCTCCTTTGTAAATACTAAATGGACTGATTTCTGCTTCTTTATATTTCTCTTGAGTTTCTGTTAATCCTCCAAATCGTGTTTCTAATCTTTGAGAAAAACCCACGGCATAATTAGCACCTTTAGTAAATAACCAAATTAAAATCGCAAAAAATATGAACTGAAATGATATTCCAAAAATAAAAAATGAGATAAAAAAGCTAAGATTGATAAAAATATTAAATATCGATAACGGAAGAATTCCAACAAAATTAAAGTGGGAGATGAATGCTAAACCCATAACTCCATAAAGTAAAGAGCTAAAAAGTAAAATTAAACCCCCAGGAGCTTTGCTTCTTTTGTGGTTGATATCCCAAAAGGCTCGAGGAGCGTTAATGATAAGATAAAGAATTTTTAGGTACCATGGATACGGATTTATCCACTCGGCCTCATATCTCCTAAAGAAGCGAATAGTTTCAATTTTTTCGATTTTTAAGCGAAAACCACAAAAATTACATGCAAAACTATCAGCAGTATTCTCATTTCCGCATCTAGGGCAGCGTTGGAATGCTGCAACTGTTTGGGCCATAGTTCTTTAACCACTCTAAATTTTTTATAATAATCATATAATAAATTAATCTTTTAAAAATTTCTTTTAAAAATTCAATATCTCTGTAGATAAACTATAATTTTAATCCATTTATTTACTTTCTATCAACCGCTTATGATCTTAATTAAAAAGAGTTGCGTTCAATAAATTTCTATTATATAATTCCCTTTTTCTTTCATAATATGGTATTCCTTTTTGGTCAACAATCTTATTAGTTCAAGATTCGTCTTTGTATGGTTAGTGATTTGGAGTACTTTAATTCTTGAAGGTTGCTTAGTACAGGCCATCAATGGGATTAGCTGATCACTTAAATAGTTATCAACAGGAACATCGTTTTTGACATATTTGATAATTTCATTTGCAGCCTTTAAACCCAGATTTTCAGATCTTATATTTCGTTCTCCTAAAATAGTACCTGTTGAGATAATTGCATTTGTATCAGAATGAGACCATAAAGAAAGCCCAACTCCGGGACTTGTAGATTCTACCCAATGAATTTTTATATTTGTTTCAACATTTATATTTCGTTTGATCTCCTGTTGGATAGATTTTCGAATTCTAGCTCCTATATTGTCTCTAGGACGTCTTAATTGATTAGTAATGACAATATCTCCTTGTAATAATTTAATATTTCCCAATTTTGTTAAATTTATAGGATTTAAAGCTTTCTTTGACGGATATATGGTACACATTATTTTTGCCCCACCTTTCGGATAAAATCCATGTTTCAATATTCTTAAATCAATTTTTAGCCCAGATCTGCTGAATAATCGATAGGTTACTTCTTGAAGATAATTTAAACTCGGAGCCCATTTACCAAATGTTCCTCCGCCACTAAGAGATATTTCCATTTTATTAGTCCCTTTAATTCTTAAACTAGCAATCTGAATCGGTTGCAACAATAAGCCTAAACCTGCAGCTGTGTTGACATCCACATGTATATATGGAGATATCTCCATCATTGGATTAGGAGTAAAGGTAATTGTTTTTGTTCCTACTTTACAATCACTCAATTTACTTTTTGTTAATTCTGAAATGGTTTTAAGCCCTAGTAAATGTTGAGTCCTCAATCCGGGGTTTGGTCGATTAGCACGAATGTTACTAATCCTGACAGGAACCTTAAATAAATAAGAGAATCCTGTTGCTAATCTAAGTATAGCTCCTCCTCCTTCTCCGAAAGAGCCATCAATTTCTAAAAAGTTTTCTTCTTTCATTCATTATCTACTTTATAGAGAGATTTCAAACGATCAATTCCTTCAAAACGTTCAATTAATTCTACAACCTCTTTTGGTACTAACAGTTTCCAAGATTCATTACCTTTTAAGATTAAATTACGAATATTACTACCATTGAATTTTTTTTTGAAAATTGCAATTTTTTTTCCTACTTTGATTCCCTTTTTCCGAAACAATTCTCTAATCCAATCACTATTAGAAAAAATAACGTTAAACTCCCCTACAATTGCCTGTACGTGATTTACCCATCTATTCGCATCAAAAATATCTGGTATATCGTAGATCTTGTATCTATTTGCCGGAATTTGCCTTTTTTTAAACGCAGCTTTGATGAATTCTTGTCTCTCTATATTTGAAAAAGGATCATATAATGTATTAGAGAGTTGAGAACTTCCTATACCAATTTTTACAGTTTTATATAATTTTAATATATTTTTAAGAACGTAAATATGTCCATGATGAAGTGGTTGAAATCTTCCAATGAATAAGGCGATATTTTTATCACTTGTTTGTATTAATTTAGATTCTTTTCCAAATAGCGATTCAACGTCAGTTTCTAATAATTTTTCCCAAATCTTCCTGCTGTAGTCCACAGATTTCTCATTTTTTAAGATATTTTCGAGTTCAGCTTTACTGTAAAACCTACTCTCTTTAATATTCAATTCATAGGGATTTGGATTTAAGTTTACTTCAGAGTCAACTAATCCAAAGAAAATGTAAGCGACTTCTCTTGTTTGTTCATTTTCTTCATCATTTAATTCATAAAATTGAATTTCCTTAACAGTCTTTGGGGGAATTCCAAATTCTTCATTTAATTCTCTTAACGCACTTTTTTTGATATAGAGAAGATCCATATTCTTTTTCCATGTCACATGTCCAGAAGCTGAATCTGTAAAATATCCTGGATATGAATCTTTTTTTAAACTTCTCTTTTGAATTAAATATTGAATTTCTTCTTCAGCAGAAATTGATAGTATAAAAATCCGAGTAATTAGATGAGTAATCTTTTTCTCATGAGCTATTTTTCTTTCAGTAGGAAATAAATATTTACTGATTTGACCTGATTGCAGATATTTTATATTTTTATTGTCAATGCAAGCTAAAATTTCACTTTCCATGTTTAATAATCCCTCTCATATTTGTAGAGTTAAAATATCACCGACTTTAAAATGTAGTTTTTTCGCAGCATTTCCTTGATTTATTGAAATTTCAAGAAAACCCGTTGAACCAACAAGAAAGAGTATAAAATCTTCAGGAACATTTGAAAAGTGAGATGAAAATATCCCTTCATACTTTATGTCATTTATAAGCACAGAGATTTTTAAATCATTTTCTAAAATTAAATCTGAATTTTTAATATTGTTTCCGATCATTGGAATCGTTGTAGTCCCATTTCCAAAAGAATCTATATATTGGATTGACCCTTTTATGGTTCTATTCTCTGCATCTATGAGTAGAGTAATTGGTTTTTTTATAAGGCTACGAAAATCAAATTTAGACCCTAAATCACTCAATGGGAAATTCTTATACTTTGCTATAGAAGCACCAATTGGCGCCATAATATCTCTTCCATGAAATGTAGGGGACACCGGCTGAATGAAATATTCATCATTCTCAATACTATGACAATGTATTATTTCCTTAACATCAAATACATTTGGAAAGATCCCATTATCAGGCCCTATGAAATAATAGTCTGATTTTGTTTTTAGAGCAATTAATCTTCGATTGCTTCCAACTCCAGGATCAACAACCACTATAAAAACCGTACCTTTTGGAAAATGCTTATACGTGGTTTTTAATATGTAAGATGCTTCAATAATTGAATATGGAGCGATTTCATGAGAAATATCAACAATTTTTGCACTAGGGCTGATATTCAATATAACGGCTTTCATAGCGGCTACATAATGTTGACCCCGTGTCCCAAAATCAGTTATTAATGCAATTATGTTTTCCATTTTATTCAAAAAGGATAGATGAATCTCTTTTTAGGAGACTATTTTATTTAATAATTTATGAACACAACAAGAAATATTCATAGAAAAAATTTATGAATTAAATATTAAAAATTAGTTCTTCTTGAATTTTTGATCGACCTTATGGAAATCTTCAAGTGCTTTTGATTTAAGTCTATATTCTTCCTCTTTATCAAATTGTACGAGTTTTTTTGAAATTTCACTTGCTCTTCGATAAGAAAGATAAGCATTGTGAAAGTCCTCATTCCTTAAAAAATTTCGAGCATCCTCAACTAATTTCTCCCTCTCTTTTGACATTTGAGGGGTAAGTTTAGAAAATTCTCCTTTCTCTTTTAAAGAATCAGCAACATCTAGAATATGTAAACTTTCGGCTAGATCAGCTGCTTTAAGGTAGGTTTTTGAGGCTTTTTCGAAATCTTGAGTTTTTAATGCGTCTTCAGCTGCAATATATAGTTCAGAAACTTTCATATGTTCTCCAGACTCGATTTTTTCTAATAAATCTTGAGCAATTTTTCTCTCTTTCTTCCCACCACTCAACATATATTTTGTTATATTGATAATGCTCTGCTTTAATTGATCAGGTTGAAGAATATCGATTAAAGGTTCTAAGTGCTCCATATAAATATCTTTTAGTATAGTTTCAAATTTATCCTTATCAACGTTCAAAATATTAAGACTCGGCATTTCTAATGCTTCAGCAGCAACTTTGAGAGAAGATCGGAATTTTTCAATTTCATCTTCTTCAGTTAGTAAGACCCCAAATATAATTCCTAAAGCTTTCCTTGCGTTTTTTCCTTTAAACTTGTAGTTATAGGAAAAAATTTGTTGTTCTTTTAACTTTAATAAATTATATTCATTTTTTGAATGGTCAAGATTTAATCTAAGGAAGAGATCATTTGATATTTCAAAGTCGGATTTTCCCTCTTTAAGATAATATCCTAAAATTTGATAATCTGAATCTGTTGGAAGTAATATTACAAAACAGCCACTTGGCATATAAAACTAAACACCTCTTTAATTTTTCTTGAAAAATATTTTGTATAGAAAGATTTATCTTATCTATTCTGATTCTTTTGTGCTTATAATCCTATTAGTTTCTTCTCTAATGGATTGTATAATGTTCAATAATTGGGCAAAATATAGATTATCGGCAACAGATTTTGAAGCTTGCTTTATTGTATCAATAGCCTTCTTTTCCTCTTCCGTTATTACTTCAATCGCCTTTTTATTCCAGAGTTCTTCTATTTTGTTATTAAAATCCTCACTTAGCTCTTGAAGATTTTTACTCGATTGAATTCTAAACTGTTTCAACACCTCCACAATTAATCGTATATTTTCCGTTATAGAAACAGTTTGTTCGGAGAAACTTTGACTCATTTGGGCTATTGAATTACTCATTTGGCTAATTTGAGCAATTGTTCCATCAAGTGAGCTCATAATCTGATTAATTTTTTGAATCATCTCTTCTAATAATTGTTCGGCCAACTTTTTCTCACCTAGGTATTATATTTTATTCTACTATCTCTTCCCCCTTTAGAGATTCTTTAAGACTTTTTACGGAATCTATCGCCTCTGATAATAATAGATTCACGGTATCCTGATTCAGAAGACCTTCAGAAAGGCTTGAAAAATCTTCAAGTTTTTTAATTAGATTTTTTAGTGCATCAAGTCCTAATCCATCTTGTATTACTTTCAATTCTCTAGTTGTTCCTGCTCCAATTTCTTTTACAGCATCAATATGTTTTGTTTGGGTTAAATTTATTTCATTAGAAAATTCTTCTAACTTTCCTGTAAGATTAGATATTTTTTCAGTGATGTTTTGATTAAGAGCATTCAGAGAAGTATTTAAATCTTGTATTGATTTTCCTAATTGAGCTATTCTTTTATAAATATTCTGTAAAAGATCAGTAAGCATTTCTGCCAATGTATATCAACCTACAAATTATGTTAATTTTATTTAAAAACTCTTTTTTTCAATATAAATATAACAAATTACATCAATAAAAAAATTTTTATCTTTTCGTGGTTTTATTAGTTTATATTTACTAACTAGATATTTGGTCATTGAAATAGGGACTACATTAGATTTTATACCAATTATAATTTTTAGAATCATGGAAGGGCCATTAGCTCAGACTGGTTAACAAGGTTTTCTAAAAGCTTGGTCAACAAGCGCAGGTCTTATAAATGACCTACGGACATACAAATAATCTAGAAAAAGTGTCCGTATCTAAGTAAAAACCTGAGATCCGGGGTTCGAATCCCCGATGGCCCAAATCTTCGTGAAACATCAATTTCACGTTAATTCAAATATATCAAAGAAATATAACAAAAACAAATATTATTTGTCTAAATTCTTACTAATTAAGTCTATAAGCCATCTTTTAATTTGGGTTAGATTCTTAAGCAATCCTGGAATTAAATTCTCAGGGAAATTTTCTTCATGATTTAATCTCTGTGTAGTCTCCATCCATTTGTTTAATGCTAGCTGAACAAGGCTGGCTCCTTCAGCTTCCATAAATATTGGAATTACTGCAGCAGATTCTCTCGCATCTCCAACTGCAAAATAAATTTTGCGATTATTTTCTTTTAACATGACTAAATTCGCGCATTCATCAAGTTTCCGCTCTACCAAAATACATTTTAATATCTGAGTCTTGATCTCTTGGTCTTTTGAAGAATAATTTGCTTTCCTTTTTTTAAGAGTGGGTTGAATTTCAGTAACTACTTTTTCACCTGTTGCTCCTTCACTAAAGTATTTAGTAATAGTCAAACCATTGTCTAATGCTTCGATAGAAGTGAACTTTTTTGTGTTTGAATATAAAACTGCCTTGGAACCAGGCTGATCTTCACTTGAAGATAACTTTGTATAAATACATCTCACAGATACTGAATTACATGTATGGTAAGCGATTTCAAATAATTCTCGAGGTATTAGTGATTCATATGGTTCTTCGATATTTTTAGAAAGCCATTGAGAAGTAATGACACTATTATATTGAGTTAAAAGTCTGTTTTCCATAGAGTTTCAATATATATAGGTAAATTAAAGATAGAACTAAGTTTAATAAAATATAGTTCTTCTAGTTTTTAATTATTGCTATTTCTGATTGAATCGAAATTTTTAATTTGGAGATAATTTTTATTTTTGAGTAATCTGTTTATACGCTTTCTCAAATCTCTCTACAGCAGAAATAATATCTTCCGTTTTTGAACCTATAGCAGCATTCATAACTATATATGGAGTTGTATAATTTTCACAACAAGTGCCAAATGATTTTACTTTGGGATTATAAACTCGAGGCCCTGTTACACGTAGATTATATAAAGCACCTCCCAATGCATAAAGTTGCTCTTCCTCCAACTTTTCTAACGATAAAGCAACTGCTACAGGATTATATACTTTTAACAATCTTTCATCAATCTTTTCAGCTACATTTATTAATTTTTCTTCTAAAATTACTCTATTTCTCTGCTGTTCTTCAATCAATTTTTGATAACCATTTATTCCTAAGGAGAGCATAGAGATTAAAAAATTTACTACTGGTGTAGCAGAAGCTCGCCCCGCATATGCCCTGCTAATTGTATCTATTATCTCCTCCAAAGGAGATGCTATCAAAGCTCCACCAATAGGAGTAAGAAAATTCTTATCTGTTGATTGAATAATAGCATCAACTCTCCCAGCATCAATAGCAGCACGTATTAATTTCATCCATTCTGGGCTTTGAACTCCATAAGCATTGATGATAATATGAACAAGATTATTTTCTTGAGCAAACCTGCTAATGTCTTTAATATAATCGTGTTCACGCGGAGGGAAAAAACTAGTCAGGGATAGGACCGCAAAGCAATTCTCATCTAAGTTAGATTTTATATCTTCAATAGGAATTTTCACCGCGTCTCCAAATATTTTACCCTTAACGATCTTAGCTTCAAAACCCATCAAATCTATTGCTTTTAAAAGTGCATTATGATCTATTTGTGGTACCAAAACAGTATTCTTGAATCGAGTCTTATTCTCCTTTGGTTTTAATGCCCCTAAGGCTAAAGATAAAGACATTCCTGTACAAAGTGGTGTAACAATCGCTTTTTTTATATTTGGTAATCCAAATTTCCGTAAGATATCTCGAGCCAGATAATTTGATATTTCATACATAATGGAACCTCCAGGGGCTTTTGGTTGTGGGGCGGTTAAGAAACCACTTCGACCTACACCATGACAAAATCCTGCTGATGTTTTCAGGTGAAGTTTTGAAGCGATTCTTGCCTCTCTTTCTCCAACTCTTGCTGCATTGTCATCTTTATCAGTATCCATATTAGAAAGCGTGGTTAGTAAAAATTCAATCTGTTCATCATTCCAAGGCTCTTTTGGAACGCTTTTCTGTTCAAATAAAGTCTTAATCGGTTTTAAGAAATTGTTTATAACAATTTGTCCTCTCTCAAGCATATTTTGAGGGATTGCGGAATTTTTAAAAAATTCACTTATCTTATTAAAATCAACCACTCTGCATCACTATAACTTCAAATTAGAAATGATATTTATATTAAGTAAGCATATTAAGTAAAATGTTTTTTCAAATATCTTTTTCGGTATTTTAAAAAATAACTTTTGAATTATTTTTCGAAAATTTAATCTTACAATTACTGATAATAAGGAGAAAATAAATTCTTGCTCAAAAAGTCAATGGTACTGAGAATCTCTACATGATTTTTGGGGATAATGGAGGAAGATTCCCACATTGCCATACATTTTTACTAATTGAAGGTGAGGAAATTACATTATTTGATCCTCAATGTGGAAGAGAGCTTCTTGGTCAAGAACTGAGATCTATGGGTAAATCATGGAGAAACATTAGAAATATAGTAAATACTCATTTCCATGTTGATCACACAGCAAGTAATGCATTTATAAAGAGTAAATGCCCAGATGTTCAAATTTGGATTCATGAGGATGATGCTGAAGCGATGAAAAGCAAGGAAGAGTATTCTAGACGTTATGGTTTAAGTGGTCAAGCAACAAGTCATTATATATTCATCTTCGAGGAATTGGGATACCAACCAATGAATCCTGATCATATATTCAAGGAAGGAGATCTGATACCTGACGATTTTAAGGTTATTCACACACCAGGTCACACTCCGGGGCATTGTAGCTTTTATAAAAAAGGAATTCTTATCTCGGGGGATGTAGACTTAGTTGGAAGGCCTTGGGTATGCAATGTAACCAGTGATGTTAATGATTTTGATAATTCAATTAAGAAATTAAAAAATCTTGATGTTGATAAATTTTTGCCCGGTCACGGAAAACCATTATTTGGAAGAACAGAAATTAAATCTCAATTAGAAATATTTCGAAATAAATTATTAACAGCTGGGGTTAAAATCTTGAACCTAATTGATGGGACGGTACAACTTGAAGAAATTTTAGAGAAACGTACTGAGGAATCGAGAATCAAGAATAAAAACCCAATGATGAAATTATTCCAGAGATATGATACACTAAATTACTTATATTATCTTGAACAATTGTCTAAAATAAAAAAAATAGAAAAAAATAATCAAATTTTTTGGGAAAAAAAATAAAATTGGCGGCCCTCGAGGGGAATCGAACCCCTATCCCTCCGCAGGATAACTGGGTTTGAAGCCCAGCGTCGGAGACCACTTATTGTTCAAGATCTAATTGATCAAATCAAATTCCAACCATCAAGGGCCAAAAATTTTATTCAAATACTTCTTTTATGCTTTTCCCTTCCTCAAATAAAGCATTTGCCTTTTCCATGCAAGAGGGTATGTCAATTTGTTGAGGACATTTTTCGAGACATTCTTCGCATTGTATACATAAGCTAGCAGCACCCTCTGCTTCTTCACCCTCCGCTTTTCTTCTTTCAAGATCTTCTTCCGTTTTTGCCATTCTATTATAGAAAAAAGCAAGCCTGGGTTTACCGCGACCACCCCAATAATAGAGATCATTTACTAATCTAAGAACATTAGGGATCGCTACCCCATTTGGGCATGGTAAGCAATATCCACAACTTGTACAAGGTATGATGATATATTTGCTATATGCTTCACGTAATTTTGAAATTGTGTTTAATTCTTCTTCAGAGAGAGAATTTATTCCTGAATTTTTTGCAGATTCTACATTCTCTATAACTTGTTGCATAGCACTCATTCCACTTAAAACAACTGAAACTTCTGGATGATTCCATACGAATTGCAAAGCCCAATCGGGCATACTTCTTTTAATTTGTGAATTTTCTAACACTTTCTTGATCTCTGGTTTACTCTCTAGAACACGATTAGGGATCGCCAATTTACCACCTCGGATTGGTTCCATTATTATCAAGGCGATACCTTTACTACCAGCATACTCTACGCCTTTCGTTCCAGCTTGATATTCTATATCTAGATAATTATATTGAATTTGACAGCAATCCCAATTATAAAAATCAATAATCTCTTTGAACACTTCATAATTATCGTGGAATGAAAAA
Organism: Promethearchaeota archaeon; assembly: GCA_048940805.1. Lineage (GTDB taxonomy): Archaea > Asgardarchaeota > Lokiarchaeia > Sigyniarchaeales > SOKP01 > Loki-b32. The sequence goes on along the minus strand of JBHLOF010000033.1, from coordinate 6,687 downwards.
CCTATATATTTGATCAACCCATTACTTCTGGCTTCTTCCATTTTATGTATTAAATCTAAATCTTTAATCCTTTGAAGTCTGTTTCTATTTAATCCATGAAAGAGATAAATATCTGGTTTTGTTTGTAACCGCTGAATTTGTTCATTAAGAAACGTGTCAAAATCTTCTGCTTTTTTAATCATCCAGAGTGGAGATTTTGTTGTAAGATGAACTTTCTCACGATATCCATTTTTTAAGGCTTTTCCCACTACTACTTCACTTTCACCATTATGATAAGGATAGGCTGTATCCACGTAATTTACACCATTATCAATAGCATAACGAATCATTTTGATTGCTTCTTCTTCATCCACTCTCATTTGTGGATTCATAGGTAGTCTCATTGCTCCAAATCCAAGAGCAGAAACCTCCCATTCTATTGAACCCATTTTTCTATACTTCATAATTCATACTATTTACTCAATAATTAAAAATTATTGCAGTAAATTTTTAATGGTAATTGAAGTTTATCCTTTCATTTAATCTGATAGAATGGCTTTTTATATCTCACAATCTATACCGTATCATGAGATATTATTAGCGTTTATAAAGCATCTTTATCAAATTAATTCTAATTTAATTAAAGATTTACTAAATTGAGACTGTTTTTTTCTTTATTTAGAAATAGTTGCTATTTTTTTTAAAACAACATAATAAAAGTTGAGATGATAAAATGAGTAGTGGTACAAACATAGCAATTAGTCTAAATTTATTCGAATGCCCATTTTTCGCATCATGTAATTTACCAAAGATTCAGTTTCTATGCAAGATTCCAGATTGTAAGACTTGTCCCGATTATAATATCAAACTGGCAAAGATAAAATAACTGCTCTATTATTATAAAAATTGGTGTCTTCGTACTATATCATCTAAAGAGGGTCTTCTCGCTTTTTTTGAACCTATTTGGACATTGTAAATTAATTCAAGGAAATGTGTTATTAGAAATGCAGTAGCGCCCCATATAGTATAAAACTGTTCATTCTCTTCATTAAAATAGTTAAAATAGAAAACAGGAAATCGTTCGTTGCCAACCTCAAACTCTTGTTCTGTAAAATTTGTTTTATTAATAAAAAAATCAATTGGAACTTTCAAGATTTTTTGAACTTCTCTATCATCTTTTTTAAGCGGTTGATTGCTGTTGATAAGTCCAAGGAAAGGGGTAACAATATATTTACTAATTGTGGGAAAATCATTTAAGCATCCTATAATTCTAATATTACTTCTAGGTACTCCTATTTCTTCTTCAGTCTCTCTTAAAGCTGTATCTTTTAAATTATTATCCTCTTTGGGTTCAAATTTTCCACCCGGAAAAGACATTTCACCTCTATGTCGAGTACCCATATATGATCGATGAATTAGAATTAGTTCATATGGTTTATCAATGTGTGGGACTATTGAAAATAGAACAGCAGCCTTAGTGAAAAAATTATCATTGAGCGAAATTCTTTTCGGAGAATTACATGGGAAAATTTTTTTTTTAATAAGATTTTCGTTGAAAATCAAGCTTTTCGTATCCATTTGATATAGCAAAAATTTTAAGATAAAGATTATTTAAAAAATCATAATATTTATTCCTAAAAAAGTTTTTAGCAAGGCTACTATCATGAAGCTTCCCAAGGAACTTAGAGATAAAAGAGATATTGGAGGAACAGAAAAAAATAGAAAATGCTCAGTAATTAATTGTAATGAGGAAGCGATTCGCTCTCTTTCCGAGAATGCTTGGAAGAAATATATTGAAAAAGCAGGATTGAAACTCAAACAATCTCCCACTCGTAGACTTTATTTGTGCAAACCACATTATAATCAATCCAATAAAGTGAGAAAAACACAAGAAAAGATTTTTCAAAAGAAAGGTTTTCTCGAGAATGAAAATGCTAGAAAAAGGGGGATTTGGGAGTAGCCTTGAAATTAGGGTATGGCTGCCATTCTATCATAAAAGATATTGATTAAATACAGTTGTTGCCACGCTATTCCTAGAGCTAAAAGAGATATTGCAATAATTAAAATTATTATCCCAATACTTTTATTCCTCATATCAATCAAATCAATAAAATATTATTACCTAAAAATAGTTTTACTATCTCTTTATTTTGTCAATTGCTCGAGTGTTGTAATTTTTGTATTAATCTTTTTTAATCGTAAATCAAGTTCTTTATCCAGTTTTTGAAACTCTTCCTCGTCTATCTCTTTAGAGTGGAATCTTCCCTTATTCAGCTTTCGTTCCCCAGATAATTCCGTTTTTTCCAATTTTAAATCTTGAATCCATAATTTCATTCCCGAAATAAGGTTTTTTCGCTCCAATTCTAATTCTAATTTTTCTTGTTTATATTTCTCTCTTAATTTTTCAAAAGACTCCTTATCTACTTTATGTAATTTATGTTCTCGACTCAGATTTTCAAGTTGAAATATTTTAGTATCTATATCATTTTGTATTCTTTGAACTATAAAAGGCTCTTCTAAGTTATTTTTGATTACATTCTCTTTTTGCTTCATCTCTTCTATTAGGGTCTTGATGGCTTCGAGTTTTATATTTACTTCCTTCTTAAAATCGAGATCATAGTCATATTTAGATTCCTTTGTTAATTTTGAAATCTCGTTTAACCTTTCTATTAAAACTTTTTTGTTTAATTGGATGTCGTTATATTCAATATAGTAAACCATCTGTTCTTTAACTTCTTCTGGAAGTGGCTTTATATCATTTGTTTCTTTAGGTTTTGATTTAGGTTTCTCTGTATTTACAAGACTTACTTCCTCTGTCATTGGTTCTTCCTCCTTTTCCTCAACCTCACTTTTCATTGGTTCCTTTCCTTCTTCAGAATCTTTGATAGCAGGTTTCGCTTTAGGAATGTCAGTAAGGAGTGGTTTACCGCAAATAATACAGAATTTATCAGTCTCTTTTACTGGGCTTCCACAATAAGGACAAAATTTGGCCATTAATCATCACTCAATTGAGCACAATTTCGTAAAATAAATTATATTATATTTATAATTAAAATACTAAATAAAATTAATTGAGTCCGATTTTTGAAATTTCTGGAACATGGCTAAATATAATTTATAGAAAACTTTGATATTATAGATATACTTAGAGTTTTAGCAATAAAAAAGAAGTAATTTATATACTTCATCATATTTTTATTTAGTTTAAGATGGATATTAGTAAAAAAATTCCAGTACATATTGGATTATTTGGTCATATAGATTCCGGGAAAACTGCAGTAGCATCAAGTCTTAGCGAAATTATTTCTACTGCAGGGATTGACGCCCATCCTCAAAGTAAAGAAAGGGGAATTACCATTGATATTGGGTTTACTAGTCTTATACTTGACAATTTTCTTGTCACCTTAGTAGACGGTCCTGGTCATGCTGATCTAATTAAAATAAGTGCTTCTTCCGTAGAAATTATCGATTGTGCATTAGTAGTTATTGATATAAATAAAGGTCCTCAAGTGCAAACTGGGGAACATCTGATCATGATAGAATCACTAAAAATAGAGAAGATAATTATTGCTCTCAATAAAACTGATCTTTTTAAAGGAAATGTTGAAGATGAGATCCGAAAAATTAGAAATTTTTTTAGATCTACCTCATACGGGTCAAATGTGCCAATTTTTACTGTTTCTGCAAAGAAGAAGCAAGGATTTGAGGAATTAAAAGAGGGATTATTAGAAATAATTAGGGGGCTTAATTTAAAGAGAGAGATTTCTGGAGATGTAATAATTCCCATCGATCATTATTTTCCAATAAAAGGAATTGGGGTAATTCTTACTGGTACTCTATTGAGTGGTCAGATAAAGCTAAATCAAAAATTAGAAATATTACCATTAAAATTTTCTGGAAGGATTAAGAATATACAGATTTTCCATCAGAACGTTGAGAATGCTAAAGCTGGTGATCGTATTGGTATTAACATGAAAGGAATAGATATTAAAAGTATTTTTCGTGGTTGCTATGCAACAAATAATCCACAGGCTTTTGATTATTGCGACTTGATTGAGATTAATGTTAATAATCACCAATTATTCAAGCATAAAACTGGTTTTGGGACTCAAGTTCACGTTACGATTGGTATGTTGACTATTGTTGGATTCATTTACCCATATTACGAGCTAGGAGAAAAAAAAGTAGAGACTATAGTTTCTAATAAAGATCAGGGATTTAAAGCAATTATTAAGTTTAATGAAAAAGTGTTAATAAGAAAAAAGAACCATATTATCTTACTTAGTCGATTAGATCTACCTCCTACTTCATTGAGAATTATTGGTTCGGCGGAGGTAGTTAAGATCCATAACACTCCGCCATTATTTCACAAATATAAAATTAAAAAGGGAGTTATTAAAAATCCAGATCATCCACAAGGAATTATCTGTTCTGGCTTGGCTCAGAGTTTTATGGGGGCAAAAAAAATTATTGGAAAAAAATTAGAACCCCCGTTTACAAGGATTTTAAATACATTTGGTACTAAAGGTGAAATAATTGTGGGCATTAATAAGGATCAAGGAGTAATTCGGAAGGGAGATCCAGTATATCTTAAGGAGTTGAGAAGTTTTTACCTAAAAAATATTTAAATTCTTGAAAATCATTATAATTATATTAGAGGTGTTAAAAATACAAAAAGGAAAAGACTCTGAAATTGAAATTAGCCAACCAATCTTAGATGATTTAATGAGAACATTAGAGAGATTAGAGAGCTCTACTGATTTAGAGGGGACTGCTATAGTGTCGAAAACGGGAATTAGAATTGCCAGTTCAGAAGCAACGGAAGTAGAGTGGGATATTTACAGTGCCAGCCCCGCAACGTTAATTTCTCTCGGAGAAAAAATTAGTCAAGGTCTAAGTCAAGGTGAACTGAAAGATGTAGTAATTAAAGGAACGACAGGGTATACTATTATTCTGGTTGGTGATACCGATAATGATTTTATGCTATTTACAAATTGTAAAAAGGGATACAAACTCGGGTATTATTTTCATAAAATTAGAAAGGCATTCAGAGAAATGGAACCTGTTTTAAAGCAGATACAAACAAAACGGGTTATCTATTAATTTTTTTACACAGCTTTCCAATTTAAAGTATCATTACTATATAAATAGAAATAATTAGAAGGGATATTGGGGGGCGGATCATCATTTATCCAATAAATCCATCCATTACCTACCCCATTTATCTCTTCTACATATAAACCCCAGCTAAAATCTCTAACTTTTATTACACAGCAGTTTACTATCGCATCAAACGCAGTTGTTTGGTAATTAGTTAAGTTAATATACTGGTAGAAATCATTTTCTTGTGCTCCAGAATAATCAATGAATATTGAAATATTTGTAACTTCGAATTGTTTTTCTCTATTGTCATTAGTAATTTGATTTAAGTTGGATTGGAGAGATGGGAATAGAAAAATATTTAATAAAATTAATCCTGTAAAGCATGAAATTGTAATTATCCCAATTGTTAGATATTTTAAGTTCTTTCTCATGAGAATAATTTTGAAATAAATAAAAAATATTGATAAGATTTATTTTTTTAATGTTTACCCTTTTTCAATCTAATTATGTATTTTATTGAAACGATCGTGAAGATTCCCCAAATTATGTATACCTGAAACGAAGGAATAGTGGGATTCTCAGATGGTATATTTGGGGGATTTATCAATGTCATCTCAAGAGTATAATTACCAAAACTAGTATTAGTATATGTTAGTAATCCAGAAACTTTATCATAAACACACTTAGTATCTTGTTGCAAACTCGTCTTCTGCTTAAAATGAAATGAAATGGTATTTGAAGATTCTTGAACAGTTACCGTTGCGTTCATAAATGGAGGTTCGTCTTGGGCAATTGCCTCTAGTGTTAAGTTATTGAAATCTGATATAGGAATTAAAAATCCTGATTTAAAAGTATTATATCCTAGTAATAAATTCAGAGCTGCTTCTCCATTTGAAACATTTAGAAGAGTAGTATTTGTAACGAGGGTACCCGACCTATTTTCTATGAATTCACAATTCATGTAAGGTATAGGGCTTTCAAAAAGATTAAAAAAATCATTTGGATCTTTATCATAAAAACCAGTAAAATTAATTTTAAGCTGGCCCCCTGGTGTAATATTTACAAATCCCTTTGTTGGAGCAAACCAGTCTACATCTGCCCATTCAAGAGGTTTTGTTGTATTGAACTCGGTCACATTGTAAGTATAGATTTGATCTAAATCCAGTTTTTTGTAAAAATTATCAGGGATATTTATATTCGCTTTAGCTGATTGAGATGAGGAAATTAATAGTATTTGTAGAAATAGCAATGAAAGAATCAAGTAGGGGATTTTATTTAGACTTTTCATAGTATATTTTTCTCATGTAATCATTTTGACAATAATGTCGGGGAACATAGGAAAGTTATCCTATAACCAAACAAATTAAGATCTTAAAATTTTTCTTCTTTTTAAAAATTTTGGAAAAAAAAGATTATAATCATATTATTAAGATTCCATATGAGTCATTCAATAATTTTTTCAGTTATCTTTAATATTCAATTGTAGAATATAATTATTTTTTTAGTAGTCCTTAAAATGAAACTCATAGATTATCATACACACAATAGACGATGTGGACATGCTAGGGGAGAAATAGAAGATTATGTACAAATGGCAATCGAAAA
>JBHLOF010000003.1:0-112014 GCA_048940805.1 Promethearchaeota archaeon | reverse complement strand
TTAAACAACGATAAAGTAAAAATTGCATGTATAGGAGCTGCTGGTGAAAATTTGGTAAAATATGCAGCAATTATAAATGATGAAGGTAGAGCACAAGGGAGATGTGGATTAGGAGCTATAATGGGTTCTAAGAATTTAAAAGCATTAGCTATTCATGGAACAAAAAGAATTGAAGTTTATGATATTGAGAAAATGAAAACCGTTAGAAAATTAGAAGAAGATGAAGCTAAAAGCAATTTAATAAAAATGGCAGGACCAGCTTTATATAATTTATTCGGTACTAATGGGTATCTTGATCTCGGAATGGCGCAAGGCGATACTCCAGCTTATTATTTTACTGAAACAGAATTTCCAGCGGATAAGTTAGTAGGAAAAACCATAAAAGAAACCTTTCCTCAGTTTGGTTATGGCTGTGCTGGTTGTACATTAAGATGTGGAAAGGTTACTTTGATTGAAGTTGGAAACAAAGAGATAGAAGTAGATGGACCTGAATATGAATCTGTAGCTTGTTATGGTCCAATGCTGGGATTGTTCGATCCTAAACCAGTAATTTTAGCCCATCACATATGTAATGAATTAGGGATTGATACAATTTCAAGTGGAGTCAGTATATCATTTTTACTTTACTTGGCGCAAAATAATTTAGCAGTCGCACAAATTAAAAATTATCTTAATGATATTAAAATTGAAGATATAAAATGGGGGAACGGTGATTTAATTTTAAAACTAATCAATAAAATTGCAAATAGGGAAGGAATTGGAGATCTTCTGGCTGAGGGTGTTAGGTATATGGCTGAAAAGCTTGGTATCGATCCAGAATTAGCTGCTCATGTAAAAGGACTGGAAATACCTATGCACGATCCAAGAGCGTTTGCAGGACAAGCTTTGAATTATATGACTAGTTGTATCGGAGCCAGCCATGAAAAAGCAGATTGGTTCAATGTAGAGATAAAAATGGTTGAGGAAACTAAATTAAGAATAAAAACAGGAGATAGATTCGATATTACAAAAAGGGAGAGGGGCGTTGTAGCTTTACAGGATATTAGAGCAATTGACGATGCTGCGGTCAATTGTAATGTTATGGGACCTTCATTTGATCATATAGTCGATTTTATTAACGCTGCAACAGGTTTCAATTATAATAGAAAAGGTTTAATCAGAGTCGGTGAACGGATCAATAATATCAAAAGAGTAATTAATTGTAATTTAGGAATAACTCGTGATGATGACAAATTACCAGCAATTGTGTTAAAACCATTAAAGACAGGAAGATCAATAGGAGTAAAGTTAGATTTAGAGGATAATCTAAAGGTTTTCTATAAAAATCGTGGTTGGGATTGGGAAACAGGTAGACCTACAGATGAAAAATTAAAAGATTTAGGAATAATTTAGTGTTTTTTTTAATTTATTTTTCAAATTTTTTCCTTTAAGAGGATTGAATTTAATTTCTATTGCAGCAGATTTCCCCTATATAGCCTTTGTTTTTGTTATAATCGGTGTTGCCTATATGACTTGAAAAAGTGTGCAAAAAGCTTTTAAGAAACCTTTACTTCCTAACTTTTGATCCATTAATTGTAATTTGCGAGTGAATATCCTTAGTTCTTCCTATTGAATTAGCCCATGCACCAAATCCAATTAAAGAGATTTAAACAAGGAAATTTAATCAAAGATATCAGTGCATTTATATTACTATTTTTTGGGATAATTGGATATGTTTTACTTCTAATTTCCCTGTATTTACCATGGCGTTCAATCATTACTTTGGACATGAATAATGGTACTTGGGTTTCCCATATTTATTATTTTGATTTTTTAGGGAATAATTTCACTACCATCTCCCTTTTAATTGAAAGCATATTTGGTTTAATAATTATATTTGGCCTAGTCTTAAATTGGGGGAGAAGAAAACTTCATACATTACCATCACTTATAACTTTTGGAATATTGGTATTACCCCGCAGAATCTTTGAGCTTCTTCTTTTCCTTATTATATTTAAATATGACGGCTATGGCTCTGCGATACCAGAATATTTTGTTTTAGATTATTGGGATGGTATTGGGTTTTATATCAATCTTACTGCTACCATATTCTTCATAGTTATGATAATCTTTGCTATTTTGGGATATAAGTTATTTAATATTAAACATGAGACCTCGAGAGTTAATTTCGAAAAAGAAAATTCAATCATAACATTCTCTTCTCTTTTAATTTTATTTTGTAATAGTTTACACCCATACTTCTATTCCCATTATGTTATTTTGATTCCGATTAGTATTTCGTTATTATTAACCACTTTTGTAAAGGATGTATATAGCCGTAATATCATTATCCCAATATCTATGGTTTTATTAGGAATTGAGCTGTACCTATCAGATCTTCAATATACAGAATATGTCAATATGACTTTGCGCCAATTTTTTCTTTTGGAGATTGTCTTTGGCCTAATTCTTCTGGGCTTGTTATTGTTTGGAAAAGGAACTAAAATTAGAAATAATAATCAAACAAATTTGAGCATTCCTTATAAAAGGATTAGAATTTTGAATCCAATCTTTTTATTGAAATTATTTAATGGAATTTTAGTAATTTTATTAGTTTCTTGCTTGATGGTTTGGACTTTCAGCAATTATAATTCACTAACGTTTAATACCTGGATGATTCTAAACAATTTTCCTCAAGTTGTTATCTTTCTTTGGGTTCTTGCTCCATCATTAATGATAATAATTGTTTATTCATTTATTCAAGGGAGGAAAAACAGGAAATTACTAGCCTACAATAGAAAATTAGGAGTAAGCTATGTGTTTTTTTATGTCTACTTTATCGGTGTTTTAATTTATACCTATCTCAATTTCTATATATTTTTGTACAGACAATGATATATCTTTCTTAAGAATGCTGATATCAGCATGATGGATGCAATACCGAGTAGTAAAGTCATTTTAGAGTATCGCTTAAATGAACTGGAAAATGAATTCGAATGAAGAAATATGTAATAAAAAGCGAAATTTCCTACCAAATCTTTTAATTGTGGGATTAGCAGTAATTTTTACCATTAGTTTGTTATATCTTACTCTGGAGCTCCATAAAATTCTCGATTATTTATTGAGACCTGTGTTTCAACCAATATGGCATACGAAATTCTTTGAGATTTTAGGTTTAATATGTTTTAGTGTCATTATATTAATAGTTATATTGGGATTTGTGATCAGGAAATTAGTAATTTCGAAAATTGGATCCCTATTTCTTATTTTGCCTGTATTTGCCCATTTTCTTGTTGCGATGTTTCTACTCGCGGGAATACAAATATTTCAAATCATCCTCTTACCTTTTGATGAGTTCATTTTGGAGCTTGGATCAATTATTAAATTACCTTATTTTATTATTAGTATAGTTTCAGAGAATCCTGATTTATCGATTTGGTATGTTTCTTTTGCCATTATATTAATTGGACTTTTTATCTTTACTATGGGAGTTATTGCATGGTTTCAAGGAGTTATTAAGCGAAGAAAAATTGTGGATTTCTCAATTTACAAATTTTCACGGCACCCCCAATTATTAGGATATCTTCTTTGGAGTTATGGAATATATCTCTTAACCTTAATAAAACCAAGTGGATTCCCAAAAGGGGCTGCAATTTTCGATTATACCCTTATGTGGTTAATTACAGCATTAATAATTATCGGTATTGCGCTATATGAAGAAATCCTTATGAGCCATAAATTTCCAGAACAATATGCTGAATATCAAGAAAAAGCGTCTTTTTTAATTCCCTTCCCTAAAATCTTCAAATCAGCATTAAGATTTCCAATAAGATATTTCTTTAAAAAGGAAACACCTGAAAGCGCTAAAGAAGAATTAGTCCTTCTATTATTTTATGGAGTTATTATCATCTTGATCTCTTTACCGTTTAATTTTATTTAAGGAATCTCTTAATAGAAAGGTAAATTCAGCGTCTGAGTTCAATAAAAATCTGTTTGGACAATCTCAAAGAGATTATTATAAGTCAGCAGCAAAATTTTTTAATTCATTTATATCGTCAGGAAGATGATCAATTCCGGCGAATTCTTTTACAACAATCGAAGTTATTTTAGTTTGTAATTCTAGCTTAAGATTAGGAAAAGTCATCTGAGATCTTCCACCAATACTCTCGCAATTATCTTCAATTATTATATCAGGTTTAGCTTTTTCAACTTGTAAGTTCCAATCTTCCTTTTCATGCCGATAAAATATAATACCTTCAGGAAAGTTATATTTTTTTAAAACAAATTCGTCTTTTTTAACGTTTTCAAGGATTAAATGAGAACTAAGATATGAAATCTCAGCTCCTTGATTATGCCATGAATTTAATTTCTTAATAACATTACCAATTGGAATATACGAGGCAAAATCAGAAATAGATTCATCCATATTATCAATAATTTGTTGTACTATTTGCAATCTTGAAAGTCCTAAGGCGTTTCTATGCATAATGCAAGTTCCATGGAGAAATACTAATATTCTCATTCTGTTATTACTTTCCTCGAAATCTTAATTTTGAGTATATTCATTATTTTTTAATAATTTATTATGATTAGATTCTTAATTTTTATTCTTATTCTCTTCTTAAGATGGATCAAAAAACACAAAATCAAAAATTCAATGACTATGTAAAAAGTTTATTTAATGAGCAAAATTGGAGAGATAGAGCACTAGCTGCACAGAATCTTGGAAAATTAAAGGAACGAAGAGCAACTAATATATTAGCTAGAGCATTGAAGGCTGAAAGTGATTCAGTTGTAATTAATCGAATTATTGAGGCTATGGGAGAAATTAGAGATCCAAAAGCTACATTGTTGATTACTGATTTTTTACAAAAGGAATTGAATAAGCCTGAAAATGATCAAGATAAAACAAGATTATTTATAATTATTGAAAGTTTGATGAAAATTGGTGATAAAAGAGCACTTGAACATTTAGGTATATTATTAAATTCTTGTTATAGTGATATAAGAAAATTAACGGAAGAAGCATTTGAGTGTATCGATCCCGATTGGAAACTTAATGTTAAATCAAGGTAAAAGTTAGGTAAGGATTTTAAATTCTAATCTAATAACATTATATTTTATGTATTGAATTAGTGAATGCTCTTATAATCTTTTTATTAAACACATGGAAATATTATAAAAACTAAGCCTAACATAGATAAATCTAAGTAAGGTTTAACAGAATGATGAGGTCAAAAATTAATTATTTTAGAAAATCAAATGTCTCAGGTTTCAATATAATAGGCTTTATGCTCTCAATATTATTCTTTCTTTGGAGCATGTTTGCTTTTGCAGATATGTTGTGGAATTTTGAGACTAATTGGGTGGGTTACATTTGGCTTGGATTGAGTCTGGGCATTTTTTTCATTCAAATAGGATTTATAACTGCCAGAAAAGCATCAAAGCGAGTATTCCATGAAATCATGCTCAATCCGACTGATTCTCTTCAGAAGATTGCCTATAACACAGGAGTGCACCTAAAGACTGTGAAAAAAGTGTTGTAGATTTAAAAATGAGAGGATTATTACAGAATTCTTTTAACACTCAAACAGGTCATATGGAAAATGTGCATATAAGTTCATCTGTGCCTAAAGGTTCACGAAATACCATTGCAACCGCATTAATTTCGCAACCATCGCTACAAAGCTTTGCTGAACGGGAAGATATAGAATTACCTATAAATCTCCCAAGATTCTGTTCGTATTGTGGTAGTACAATAAATCCCGGTGTAACAGAATTTTGTGAATTCTGTGGACAAGCTGTGTAAGAAGGTAGATTTTAAGATCTGCTCTAAAATATTAAATTTTTTGTTAAAATTCGGGGAAGAGTATAACAAAATTAGAACCCTGTTTGTGAATTCCCTTGATTTTATCTTCCACCGAGATATAACCATTAAATTGGTGTATAATTTTTTTCACAACAGTTAATCCAAAACCTAAACCCTTTCCCCCTTTTTTATCTTTATGACCTTCTTGGAATATTATCTTTTTTTTCTCATCAGGTATTCCTATTCCATTGTCAATAAACTCTATCCGAATATAATTTGAATTCTCCTTTAGAATAGTTCTGATGTTTATTGAGATCTCGATTTCAGTACTAGAGTTATATTTTACGGCATTATCCAATATATTTTCAAAAACATCACATAATAAAGGGGTTCCATAAATGTATAGTTCTTTGGGATCAGATTCGACCGTAATGGTAATTTTCTGTTGTTTATAACGATCCTTAACATATTTGATTGCATTTTTTAAGATCTCTAGGATTTCCAATTTTTCCAATAGAGGTTGGTCATTCTCCTCTAACTTTTTAAGTTTTCTTACATTTTCAATGAGCCATTTTGCTTTAAATATTGAATCTTCTATAACGCTGAATAATTCCTTAACATCATTATCGATTTCAGAAGACTCTTTCAAAATCGAATATAATCGGGTGCTAGTATATATTGCAGTTATTACATTATTAATATCATGAGTAAGAAGATCCTGATAAAGACTCATTCGTCTATATGCTTCTCGAAATTTCTGCTCAGATTGTTTTAATTTTTCCTCAGCAATCTTTTTGTCTGTAATATCTCTTGATATAACAATCCCCTTTAATTCACCATTTACATCCCTATATCTGCCTGTTGTTGTCTCAAACCATAACCAATGACCATCTTTATGCTTAAGCCTTGTAATTGATCTAGAATGTCCATTTTGAATGGTTCTCAATTTTCCTTCATATATTTTTGTAATATCATCAGGATGGATAAATTTTAAAGCTGATACACCTATTAAATCTTCTTTTGTATATCCTAATGTTCTAAGATAAGTACTTTCATTTATGTACTCGTGAATAAAATCTATATTCAATAGTGCAATTAAATCATTAGCATTTTCAGTGATAATACGATGAAAATCTTCAGAAAGCTTTGGCATCGTTTCATGATGTTTCTTAATAATTTTCACACCTATATATTAACTCAACCAATCAACTATCAAACAAATTGAGATAAAATATCTTTATTTTTTTAGGAACAGTTAAATATGAGGAGCGTTCAAGATGAAACCAGAAATCTTATTTTTTATAATTCCTCCCAATTTTATATGCTTTCCCAATTTCTTGGCCTAAACTCCAATATGTTCTATTCGAAGTTGAAAAGGTTATTGGGTTTATATTTTTTATATCCGGAATACCATTGGTTAGGATATCTTCACTTATATAGGTATTAATTATCTGGCCAATGTAGAGATCCTTTTTATTGGCAAGTTCCACGATTTTTACAACTTTACACGCATGATTAACAGGTGCTTCACTTATTAAAGGTGCATTTTTCAGATCCCCATAAAATACATCAAATAAATCTGACTTATCAATTTCTTTCCCTGATTTAATACCAATATAATCTGTAATTTTTGCCATCTCAACTGAAGGGATATTTATACTATATTCCATATTATTTAGAATTCCTTTTGTTGTATGATGGCTTGAACCACATTCTATTGAAATCATAGGAGGAGCAAGATTTACGACTCCACAGAATGCAATTGTACAATAATTTGGTTTTCCATTAACTATTGATCCTATAATGACTATTGGCATTGGATATAATAGAGTTCTTGGTTTTGGTAATCTCTTTTTTGACATTTGACTAACACATTCCATATTTTTGATATTCTTAATTCTTTAAGTATTTAAATACTTTGAGAAAAAATATCTTTTTACTTTTAGGAACTGGTAATATCTTTATTTCTTACAGAAAGTTAGATTTAAAGAAAAATAGGATTCTATAGTTGAGTAACTTTGGAGATTGGAATTTACTTTTTTGATTGTAAATCAATATAGGCATCTTCAAGTAAATCAAGATATTTAATTAATACATTCTCTGTTTTTGATTTTTGCTCATATAATCTCGTAATAACGTTCAAGAGATATTTGGGAAAAATTAAATCAACATAAAAATCTGTAATGAGCGCATAATATTCGATATCATTCTCATCTTTGAAGACTCTAATCATGTTTGTATCATACAGTTTTTTTAAAACCCCATAAATATCAGTAACCCCTTTTCGTTTTAATTTCTCAAAATCCCTCATAGTAACAATTGCCGTTCTTAATAATTGTAATGTTTCATATACTTCGTGGTCAATTAAGTTATCAAGAAGCTTAAGTATGTCATCTTCTGTTGGATGGTAATCTTTGAAATACTTTTGAACCTCCTCCTGATAAGATTTAGCAAATTGTATTGGTAGGCCGTTTTTCATAGGATCTTTAAACAGTGTATCAGGGGGTACCCGGAGCATAAAAATATCTTTTGTTAGAAAGATCAGCTCAGAAGGTATTTCTTTTACAGAAGCTATTTTGATCAATTCATACCTGACAAGTTCAGCTAAAATCGCTTCTAAGTCTATAATGCCCTCCAGTTCTCTGTCTTTTACCCAAATATTTAATTCCGACTTAGTTATAGCCCCATAATCTCGTAAGATATTGATTATCATTTGTTTGATTGAATCCTGATAGCAAAAGATAAGATTTTGTTCGTAAGTAAGAGTGGGATAAATAGACAATCGCTGGAAAAATGAGGGTATCAATTGAAGATATACATCATCTTCAAGGTTTTGCAAGATTAACGACGCGATATTTGCCATTTCTCCTTCATAGACGTCTGGATCATCCTCCATACTTAATAGTAAGATAATATAATAATTTGTTTCTGGTCCTGTATAATACGATAATGCGTTTATGTTTTCTCGTATCAATGTAATTAATCCTTTCTCTGCAGAATATTCATGTGTCCCATATATTTGCATTAAGGTTTTTTCAGTAATTTTTACATCCTCTGGATATTTGCCCAAGAGATCTGCTCCAATTCTTTCATCCCATTTCATTATTATTAATCCTAAAGGTTTGAAATCATGGATTTGCTCTCTACGTTCTTTTTGTGGTAACTTTTTGCTTTTCTTGAGTTCGAGTGCTAGAATATCTCCCATTGAAAGACCTATATTACTCCATTTTTCTTTCACAATCTCTCCAACAAATACCTCCTTATTTCGATATAGATAAGCATCTGATATTTCTTTCCCACCCATGATTTCCTTTTTTATTTTTCTTACATTTTTAACAAAGGTTGCTATTTTCGCATTTTTAATAGCTCGATACCCAACAAGGCTTCCAACTATGGCAATCATGGCGAATATAATAATCAGAAAGTAAAAAGTCGGCATACCAGGGAAAATTTCTTCCATTTCAACAACAACTGTAATAAAGAACACTTCTGAGAAATAATCTTCTCTGGTGATATTAATAATTCCTGTTAGAGTTTTTGATGAGAAAAATGTATTCACATCATAAGTTCTGAAAATAAAGCCATAGGTACCATTACCATATTCAGTGAAATTATAGTCATTTCCGTTAATATTTATTGTAATTGAAGCATTTAACAAGGGTATTCCTCCTCGAGTTGGATCAGTTAAGTTTACTTGGAACAATACGTCTTTCCCTTGGGTTATGCTTAATTGATTCTCTCTGAAATTATCACTCAAAGAATATGAAAGATAACGGGTTTGAATTGTGAGAAGAATCATAGCATTTTTATACTCATAATTCTTTTTCTCAAGATTCACAATTAATAAATAGTCTCCAACGGTTTTCGTCTCAGAATCAAAATCTAATACGAGAGAACCATCCACCTCTGGAATTAATATTCCCGCACCATTATCGGTAACATTTCCTTGTATATCATATTTTTCCCACATAAAAGAAAGGGTAGTTAAATCTGTGATTAAACTCCCTGTTAGTTCGTCGGTATACAGAAAAGTGAAATTGATGGTGTCTTTGACGTATATAAATTCAAGTTCTCGATATATTTTGGAATCACCATTGATTAAGGTTAAACGATTCATTACGATAAAATCCAAATCTCTCGATGCTTTTACGTAATTCTTTTTAGAAATTTCAAAATTGATAGTATAATAACCCGCATCTATAACAGAACTATCAAATATTTGCAAATACACTCCCAAACTAGGATAATAATTAACTGAACCAGAAATGTCCGGGGATTCTCTCAAGAAATATGTGACTGTTCCATAAGTATCGTAAGTCACTTTTCTTGAGTAACTGATTTTATAAGAAAGCGTAAAATTAACTGGTTGATTAGTTTCTATTACAGCAGAATATACACTGTCTTTATTTAGACTTGCTAACGATACAATACCTTGTCCTGGTAGTGTATTACTAACACTATAGGTTTGACCTCCAATTGTGATGTTCATGGCAACTTCTGAAGGGGAAAAATATTGGATTTGGTTATTTATATTATTAATTAATAAGACTGCATAACTATCCTCCCAATCATCTGTTAAACCTAATTGATAAGATCCTCCATTAGGTATATTTTCTTGTATGTCTGATATATTCAAAGTTTCTAAATATTGATTCTGGTAAAATAACTGAACATATTCAACCTTGATTATCACATCGAAAATTGTATTTGGGGCACTTTCAACATTAAATACAAATTGATTATCGAGGGGATAAATAATTGTATCATCTATTGATAAGACCCCATTCCCATTCTCATCCCCAGAATTGAGGGAATATTTGAATCCATTAGCGATAGATATATTTAAGCTCGTAGGAGTAGATAAGTTTACTTTTTCCCATGTTAAGGTATTGTAACAATTCTGAATTATAAAAGTGATATTATTCATTACCCAGCCTTCAGATTGAGATAAAATAGAAATAACATCAGTTACATTATATTTCCGATATTGAGCATTTATCCCATTTCTAACGAAGGAAGCCTCAGCTATAACATCTATAGTGTTATTAAATGTTCCACTAATCAAAAATTCAAAAAAGTTATCGTTAGTTGGGCTTTCCTTATTGATGTTTATAGTTATACCTGTCCAGACACCAAGATTATAATCCCAGCCTGCGTGATTGGACGAGTTAAATACTCGATTGACCCCAAAAGGATCTAAAATTGATAAATTTATATCAGACGCATTGGCATTCCACGAGATATTGTAAATATTGAATGTAATTTGTGTTAGATTCCATCTCTCCTTAATATCTGGAAGAGAAAACCTAAAACTATGATCCACACTCTGAAAAATACTAGTTTCTGTGCTAAAACTTTCAGAAATTTCACCATAAGCGCTTACCGATAAATCAACACTATCTGACCAATAAACTGATTGAACTGAATCATCATTTTCGGATTGATTTAGAATTAAATTCATCTCTAGAACACTCAATTGAAGAAGAATCTCTTGAGGAATTGAATACCCCGATTTTTGAGCTGTTACAAAGATTAAATAAGTTACATCGCTTTCCAGATTTTCTGTGTTGATAAGTGAAGAGTGAATTCCTATATAATCGTCTTCAATATTCAATTTTCCAGATTGAATAAGATCTGCTCCTTTATAGATTTCATATTGCATTATATCGCTATAAGTAGGTCCTAATAAATATTCTGCACCTATTGCTTTACTAACATTGAATAACATCCTTAAATTCAGTTGAGAGCCAAATTCCACCGAAATATAATCAGTTGGATTTAAAGAAATGATTTCTGTTTTATAATTTTCTAATGATATTTCTATATAAATAGTATAACTTTGTGAAGCCGAAATAGTGAAATTCGTTTCTGTAACTAGACTTTGCGTAATAATTGTCATATTAAATCGACGTGAAGCTCCAAAAAATACAAGCTGTAACGAATAATTACTATTAATTCCCGTTGAATTCATCCATCTCAATGTAGCTTTTCCCTCATTATCAGAAGTCAAGTTTACAATGCTTTCACCTGTATTCAAAGAAGTTAATGATAATTTTACACCACTCACAGATTGTTGGGTAATAAGTGTAAGAACTGTGAAGTCCACAGTTGTTAGATCTACTTGGACTTGAATTGAGCTATTTTGTACAGTTATATCACCCGATCCTACAGGAATAATTTGGGGGCTATAATCCGTATCTTGATAATAAACTGTGTAATTATATTGATATGGAAGGGTATCCACCCACCAAAATCGTGCATGCCCAGTATCATCAATCGAGCAATTTTGAAGCTCATGAGTGTTATTACCGACAATGATCCATCCCGAATCGACAGGGACACTGTCAATATCTACGACTTGAAAGTAGTTCGAGCTTACATCACAAATTATATTAACGAATTGATTTGATTGATTTACGGTTATATCGTTGGATGTAGTATTGACAATTTCGATAAGACTTCCGATATCTGAGGTAATTGACGCAGTAAAATTGTAATCTCCTTGAATTATATTCACGAATTGAGCATTACCGTTAGAATCAGTAAGGTTACTAGCTATTAAGACAGTTTGATTGTATATTGAAATATTTGTAGAAGGAACGGGATTCCCAAACAAATCAACCGCATTAACTTGAAGATTGCTATACAATATTCCTGCACTCCCTTTTTCTAGTCCTATAGAGAAAAAAGCATTAGGATTATATTGGTTGTAATACTCAGTTTTGATCCAATCTTTAGATCGAGTTTGGTTTAAAACCCTAACCTCATCTAGCAACCCATCAAAATCATAGGTAGGATGAGCGCATTGAAAAGATAAATCCCCATCTATACTAAGAATTGTGCTAATATCGACCCCAGACCCTACCTCATAACCATCCTTATAAATACGAATGAGTTCATTTGTTCTATCAACTATTCCTACAATATATGCCCAAGAATCGAAATCGATACTAGCAGAAGGGCTAGGAATGTTACTGATCCCATCAGTTATATGAAATCTTAGACTATCTCCTGTTATTGGAGTTGCAAAACAATACCCTGGGTCCCATGTACTAGAAGAACCTTTATAAAATGGAATTTGCCATGTACCTGTACTGGTATCTATATTTATCCACATACTAACCATAAAACTTTCTGTACCAAAATCTAAATGCTCATCGGCGGGATCTCCTACATTGAATGTCCCATCCGTGCCATAATTATAAGCATTCCCTATTTGTCCTGTAGAAGGACGTATTACGGTACCGGTCACAAGACCATTTTCACTGTACGCAGTAGAATCTTGGGTGAACCCGCTTGATTCTGCTAGATGCCAAATTCCTCTGTAAGACGTGTCCCATACACCATCTGGGTTTTCACGTGAGCTCATAGTAGCATTTCCATAATACATTCGAATATATGTATCCAAAGAGGTCGAAAGTTCAGGAATTCGTATCCATGCTAGTAATTCCGCATGTGTTCCATTATAGGTTTTATCAAACAATTCTATTTCGTGATCCAACCATGTAGATCCCAATGAAAAAGCAATATCATCCCCATCAGATTGTACATCGAATCGTAAATCAGAATCAAACAAGGAGATTAGAACAGGAAAATTTACTAAATATCCTGTTCCAAAAACCATTTTGTTATCTATTTTGATAATCTTATAATATCTAAAATATATATCGTCTTCAGGGTTATCATCTTCGACCTTTATTTCATTGCTTAAAGAATAAAATAATTTTGGATTGTATTGATTATTATATTCAGTCATAATCCAATCATTTGACCTTGCAATATAGGAAATACGCACTTCATCCATTTGTCCATCATAAAGCTCTACACCCTTATGATAACTACCAATTTCAAAGTCATCTGTGCGCTTTAGAATATTTTTGGAAACAGATGAACCAAGTTGATTCCCATTTCTATACGCTTTCATTTGCGAACCATCATAAGTAAGTACAAAAAACTGCCAACTATTTTGCGACACTCCACTACCAAAATAAGATAAACCACCCTCACCATCATAACCAATATTGTCAATATCACTTATAGCAAAATATCTGAAATTAGATCCTTCAGTGTCAAAATTCATTAAAACCTCCCAGTTAGGATGTAACTCTGGATTCGCCCATAACGAGAAAGTGAATGCTTGAATCGTGGTAACTTTCGCAGAAGTAAGATATTCTGTACCACTTGAATCAAAATTAAATCCATACCCAATTTGCCCATTAATAAGATCAGAACTATCCATATTATTACCAATCATAGGTATTTTATTTGTAGAATCATTAATTGAACCAGTCGGATTATCATTTAAATGGTAAACTGCGATGTAATTTGATTCCCAAACACCTTGAGGATTGTCTTGGGCGTTCATTGTAGAATTCCCATAATACATACGAATAATTGTGTCAACTGAGGACGATAGAATTGGAATACAGACCCATGCAATTAATTGAGCATGTGTACTGTTATAATTCTGATTAAAAAGTTCAATTTCATGAAATAACCATGAGGTCCCATTATTGAAGGCAATATCATCTCCGTCTGCTTGCACTTTATCGTGTAAATCTGAGTCATAGGAAGAAATGAGAATAGGAAAGTTAATTAGATTATTAGAACCAGATACTTTTGTATGATCAATCGTTATTTCTTTAAAGTATTGAAAATCTAATATTGAAGGGACATTGACAGTCTGGATACTACTAATACTATAAAATGTACTAGGTTCGACTTGATTATTGTATTCCGTAGTCATCCAATCAGAAGAAAGAGGACCCTTTACAACTCTAAACTCCGATATTGCTCCTGATCCCCACACATTACTTCCCCAATTTGATCCTATACATAGTTTGTCCCAATCAGAATGTGGTACGCTAAGATCAGTAGCTTCATACTTTAAACCATCTACAGTACCGTTAAGATAAAGAGTCGTAGTCTTAAGCGGGACTGAGAATCTAAATACATAATGGAACCAAGTATCGGCATCCCATACAGTTTTAGTCCCATGACAAGAATCACTATTATCATTTGCAGTTGCAACAGTACCTATAGCATTACCATCATAGAATCTCACTCTTGGCATATTGTTGCTATAAAAAGGAGTATTGCCACAAAATAAATATTTTTGAGCACCCCCAATAGTATATTCCGCATCAAACTTAAACCAAGTTTGGAAAGTAAATCCATTAGTAGGTCCTAAAAAAGAATCAATGGTAAGGTAATCATTGATTCCGTCAAAAGCTATTGCAGTTCCAACTTTTCCATTATATACTCGTTGATCAGAAGCAAAACCAGTAGTAGTTAAATCATTTCCATTGGATGTGCTATCTAAGATATTAGAAGATGAAGGATCTTGGTTCATATGCCACACAGCTTCATAATTGCTATTCCATACACCAGTTGGACTTTCTCGAGAATCTATATATGGATTTCCAAAATACATGCGAATATTGGTGTCTTCGAAAGGTGACAATACAGGGATACGGACCCAAGCAACTAAACGAGCGTGGGTTCCGTTATAAGTTTGATTAAATAATTCAATCTCGTGGTCTAACCATTGAAAGTTATTTGAAAATGCAATATCGTCCCCATCAGATTGTACATCGAATCGTAAATCAGAATCAAAAATTGATACTAACATAGGGTAATCAATTAAATTTTCCGTTCCAGATACTTTCGTTTGGTCTATTGTCAGTTCCTTATAATATTTATAATCTTTAGCATTAGGTGGGTGATTTGAGGAAGCGACTATATCATGTTTTTTAGAATCTTTTCCAAATTCATTTCCCATTTCAAAATTGTTCTTATTACCAAAGTCAAATAGATGGCTATTGAAAATTAAGGGACATATTAAAATGAGTAAAAGTATTCCTAGATTTTTGATTCTTCTTTTTGATATACCATAAACCTTATTTTTGGTCATTATAATACACCTAATGTTTTTATGTTTTATCTAAATAAGTTTCTTCAAGTACATTAAGATATTGGATTAATACCTTATCAGATTTAGACTTCTGATTATTCAATAGTTTTATGAGATTTAATTGATATTTGGGAAAAATTACATCTATATAGATGTCAGTTATGAGAGTGTAGTATTCTATCCCACTCTCATCTTTGAGGACTTTAATCATTTGTGTATCCCAAAGCTTCCTTAGCACACTATAAATATCACCTACTCCTCTATTTTTTAATTTTTCAAAATCCTGCATAGTTACTATTGCCATTCTTAATAACCGAAGAGTTTCATATACTTCAGGATCTATTAATATGTTAAGGAGGGAAAGTGTATCCTCTTCACTCGGACGATATTCATTAAAGACTTTTTGAACTTCAGCTTGATATTCTTTTGTTAATTTCGCAGGTAAGCCATGGCTGTCAGGTTCAGCAAATAGTTTAGTAGGTGGTACCCGGAGCATAAAGATGTCCTTTGTAAGAAATATAAGATCGGAAGGAATCCCTTTTACTGATCTTACTTTTATTATTTCACTTTTAATAAACTGTGCTAGAATTGATTCTAAGTCTATTATATCCACTAATTCTCTCTCTTTAACCCAAATTATCAACTCTGACTTGGTAATCACCCCATAATTTCTTAAGATCTCAATGATCATATGTTTAATCTCATCTTGATAGAAAAGGAAATATTGCTGTTCTTCGGTAAGATTAGGATACCCTGATATACGTTGGAAAAGAGATGGGATCATCTGCAGATAAGAATCATCGGAAATGTTTTGTAGAATTACATGTGCCGTATCTGCCATTGCTCCTTCATATAGATCGGGATCATCGTCTAACTCTAAAAATAAAATAACGTAATAACCTAAATCTGGGCCAGTGTAATATGATAAGATATTCCATAAACCAATTGTTAGATTTATTACTCCTTTTTCCCCACTATATTCATGGGTGCTATAAACTTGCATCAAAGTCTTTTCTGTAATTACGAGCGATTCTGGATATTTCACCAAAATTTCTGTTCCGATTCTTTCATCCCATTTCATTAATAATAATCCTAACGGTTTAAAATCATGAACTCTTTCTGTTTTAGTACGTTTAGTTCCGGGTAGTTTTTTACTCTTCTTTATTTCTATTCCTAGGATTTCTCCAAGTGAAAGTCCAATACTACTCCATTTATCCCTCACTATCTCCCCCACAAATACCTCCTTCGGTGAATAAAGAAGTGAATCTGAGATTTCTTTTCCGCCTTTAATTTCCTTTTGGATTTCTCTTACATTTTTAACAAATTTAGGGATTTTAGCATGTTTAATAACACGATAACCTACTATACTTCCGACAATCGCCAGTATGCCGAAAATAATTATTAGAAAGTAAAATGTTGGAAACCCTGGAAAGATTTCTTCCATTTTTACTACTATTGTGATACGGAATTCTTCTGAGATGTAATCTTCTTTAGTAATATTAATATATCCTACAAGAGTAGTTGGGGAGAAAAACGCGTTTACAGTTCTAGTTGAATAATTGAGACCGTAAATGCCATTAGCAAATTCGATAAACTGATATTCGATTCCTTTTATCGTAAGAAGTACCGTAGCATTTAGTAATGGGATCCCTCTTTGAGTAGGATCAGTTAAATTTAACTGGATTGAAACTGTTTTCCCTTGAACAACACTAATTTGGAAATTATTGAAGTTATTGCCTAAAGAATAATCAAGTTCTCGCTTCATGATAGACAAACGAATTAATGCATTCTTATTTTCATAATTCTGTTTTTCTACTGTGAGGATTATCAAATACTCCCCCACGATTCTATTCTCAGTGTCAAAATCTAAAATAATAGCATCAAAATAAGTTTGAATTAAGATGCCTTCCCCGCTATCGGTTACATTTCCATGTATATCGTATCTTTCCCACATATAATATTTAGTTTGTAAATCTGAAACTCTAGCCCCTGTTAGGCTATCTGTATATAAGAATGTAAAGTTGACCGTATCTTTAACGTATATGGAATCAATCACTTTTGCTATCGTCGATTGTCCGTTTATTAGCGTTATGCGATCCATTACATTGATATCTAAATCTTTTATTGCAGAATTAATAGTATTTCCACTTACTTCAAATCTTATAGTATAATAATTCGCATTGATTTGAGAAGTATCGATGGTTTGCAAGTAATATCCCAGATCCGAATTGTAAGCAACTACGCCATTTATATTCCCAGCCTCTCTTATGAGAAAGGTTACTGTTTCAAAAACTTCATAATAGGCGGTTCGTGAATAGCCTAGTTTAAGAGAAAGAGAAAAATTGACAGGTATACTGGTTTCGATAATCGCATTGTACAAGGTATCCTTATTTAAAAATTCTAATGAAAATGTCCCTTGACCTATAAGAGTGTTAGAAATTTGATAAGTTTGACCACCAATTGTAATGGTCATCGCAACCTGAGTAGGAAGGAAGTATTGACTTCCATTCTTTATTTCATTAATTAATAGTAGTGCAAAATTATCTTCCCAATCATTTTTATTCAAGTTTATATTATACATCCCCCCATTAGCTATATTCTGCTGATGGTTGGTTATATTAAATGTTTCCAAATATGGATTTTGGTAATAAACTTGAATATATTCAACGTTAATCACCACATCAAACACTATAGCCGAATCGCTCTCCACTAAAAATAGAAATTGATTATCTTTTGGATAAAATAACCTATCATCCATGATTACTAACCCATTTCCGTTAACATCTCCAGAATAGAGAGAATATTTAACACCCTCAACAGTAGAAATATTTAAGTTGGTAAGAGTCGAAAGATCCACTTTCTGCCATGTGGTAGTATTGTAGCAATTTTGAATGTAAAAGCTGATATTTTTCATTGCCCACCCATCAAATTCAGATAAAATGGAAATACAATCTGTATTGTTAAATTTTACATATTGAGCATCAATATGATCTCTAATGAAATACGCATTGGCAATAACATCTATAGTGTTATCAAACGTACCACTGATAAAAAACTCAAAGTTATTATCCCTGAACGGGCTCCCCTTATTCAAATTCAAGGTTATCCCTTCCCAGACACCAAGATTATAGTCCCATCCAGCATGATTAGAAGTATTAAATATAGTATTGACCCCATAGGGATTTAATATGGATAAGCTTATCGCAGACGCATTGACGTTCCACGAAATATTATAAATATTCAGGACAATCCGAGATAAATTCCAATTCGTACTAAGTTCTGGAAGAGAAATTCGAAAACTGTGATCTATATTTTGAAATATACTCGTTCCAGACGTCAAAGTTTCAGTTATTTCTCCGTATGGTTTTACCGATAAATCTACACTCTCTGCCCAGTAGACTGATTGAATAGAATCATCGTTCTGTGATTGGTTTAAGATGATGTCATTTTTTAAGACATTCAATTGAATAATCCTATCCTCAGGAAGAGAATATCCTGATTTTTGAGCTGAAACCACAATTAGATACGTTATGTCACTTTCTAATTGTTCTGTATTGAAAAATGCATAATGGATACCTTCATAATCATTCTCAAAACTAAATGTTCCTGATAAAATAAAATCTGCTCCCTTAAAAATCTGGTATGACATCTCATCGCTATATAAAGGTCCCAAAAGATGTTCAGCTCCTATTGCTTTACTAACGTTAAATAGCATCATTAATCTTACTTGGGTGCCCCATGTCACAGAGATATATTCTGTTGGGTTTAGGGAAATTAATTCTGTTTGATAATTTCCCAATGATATTTCCACATAAATTGTATAGTCAAATTCTGCTGATACTGTAAAATTAACTTCAGTTACCAAAGTTTTGGTTATATCTGTCATATTAAACAATTTAAATGAGCCAAAAAATTCGAGTTGTAGAGAATAATTCCCATTAATCCCCGTAGAGTTTAGCCATCTTAATGTTGCCTTTCCTTGATTATCTGTGGTTAAGTTCACAACACTCTCACTTGTACTGATAGAAGATAATAGACATTTCACTCCACTTACAGGCTGTTTAGTTAGGAGCGTGAGGATTGTAAAATCAATCGTCGTTAAAGCTGCATGTATTTGGATTGAACTATTTTCTGTTATTATATTACCTGAAGCAACTTCAATAATATTGGGATTGTATTTATTATCCTTATAATACAGTGTATAGTTATATTCATAGGGGCTAGTTTTTAACCACCAAAAGCGAGTTTGTCCAGTACCGTCGATTGAACAGTTTTGAATGTCATGTGTACTATTACCCACAATTAGCCATCCGGTATTAACTACAATCCCATCAATATCTACTACGCTAAAGAAATTTGAGCCAACATTGCAAATTAAATCTAATGTCTGGAAGGTTTGATTTATTACAATTGCCTCAGTAGTGGTATTTACATTTTCGATATACCCTCCTATACTTGAGGTTATTGTAGCTGTAAAGTTATAATCACCTTGTACTATATTGGGAAACAGGGCAATTCCCTCATTATTGGTTAAAGAATTGTATAACAAGATAGTATCATTATATACTGAGATATTGACATCAGGTATTGTATTACCAAAAAAATCGAGGGCATTCACTTGAAGATCACTATATTTAATGCCCTTTAGGTTCTGTTCTTGTCCTATATCGTATAGCGAGTTAGGATCAAATTGGTTGTAATATTCGGTTTTAATCCAATCTTTTGATCGAGTTTGGTTTAAAACCCTTACCTCATCTAACAGTCCATCAAAATCATAGTTAGGATGAGCACATTGAAAATCTAAATTTTGAGTGTCAGTTAAACTTAAAATACCGCTTATATCCGTTCCTATCCCTACCTCGGTCCCATTCTTGTAAATTCGAATTAGATCCTTTGTTCGATCAACAATTCCCACAATATAAATCCAGGAATCAAAAGTGATACTCGCACTTGGACTACCCGCATTGCTTGTTCCATCAGTAATATAAAATCCTATGCTGTTCCCAGTTATTGGTGTACCAAAACAGTATCCAGGATCCCATGTACTTGAAGCTCCTTTATAAAGAGGAATTTGTAGATCTCCAGTACTAGTATCTACATTAATCCACATGCTAACCATAAAACTTTCTGTACTAAAATCGAGGTGCCCATCAGAAGGATCCCCAACGTTATAAGTCCCATCAGTCCCATAATTATATCCATTTCCAACTTGACCTACAGATGGTCGAATTAGTGTCCCACTCACGATCCCATTTTCATTATATGAGGTGGAATCTTGAGTAAATCCACTTGATTCTTTAAGATGCCATACTCCTTTGTAAGAGGGGTCCCACACTCCTGCTGGATTTTGACGAGACTCCATAGTAGCATTCCCATAATACATTCTTAGATAGGTGTCTAAAGACGTCGAAAGCTCGGGAATTCGGACCCATGTAATTAGTTCTGCGTGTGTTGCGTTAAAATTTTGATTGAATAATTCAATTTCATGATCCAACCAGATAGAACCTAAAGAAAAAGCGATGTCATCACCATCTGGTTGTACATCAAAACGCAAGTCGTTATCTACAAGAGAAATTAACAGAGGAAAATTAGAATGACCTCCTGAACCATAAATGCGTCTATGATCAATTTTGATAATTTTATAATATATAAAGTAATCCTCGTTCAAAGGTACATCATCAGCAACTAGTGTTTCATTGCTTAGAGAATAAAATTCATTAAGATTGAATTGATTATTATATTCTGTCTTAATCCAATCAGCTGATCGAGCGACTTTTGATACACGTACTTCATCTATCTGCCCTAGCCAAGGATATGTCCACGCAACTCCTTCAGGGTAATCAGCATGACCAATTCTAAAAGGATATGGACTAGCTGACAAGATATTATCACTCTTTGCAAGAGTATTAATATCCTGCAAACCATCTACATATACTTTCATAAAAGAACCATCATAAGTTGCAACTACGTGATGCCATACATCTGTTGAGAGACCCTGTGCAACTTGAAGATTGTAATCCTGTCCATGGAGTTGAAATCTTAAAATTTGGCTATTTACATCAAACACCATACGATATCCATCATAATAACCTTTATGGTTAAATGGTCCCATCCAAGGGTGACTAGCGGGGAATTTCATCCATAATTGAAGTGAAATTTGATTCCCTGTTATATCTAAAACAGTATCGTTTCCACAATCTATAAAATGGTCATTAAAATTTTGTCCATAGCCAATTGTTCCATCTATACGAGTTGGGATATAACTAGGGGTTCCATTACCCCCTTGCCCATGATTCCCGTAACGAGTGCTATCTTTATATTCATTAAGAGTCCCATTACCACTCTCAGAAAGGTGCCAAATACCTACATAATCCGAATCCCATACCCCTAATGAACTTTCTTGCGATTGCATTGTAGCATTTCCATAATACATACGAATAACGGTATCTTCAAAAGGAGAAAGTTTAGGGAGATTAATCCATACGATTAGTTGAGCGTGAGTACTATTATAATTTTGATTAAACATTTCAATTTCATGAAATAACCATGAGGTCCCGTTATTAAACATAATATCGTCGCCATCAGGTTGTACTTTATCGTGTAAGTCTTTGTCAAAAATTGAGACTAATGCAGGAAAGTTAATCAGATCACTCGTTCCAGAAACTTTTATATGGTCAATTGTGATCTCTTTAAAATAGGTGAAATCATATATATTGGGAACGTATACATTGCTACCATTACTCACGGAAATAAAATTGTCGGGATCATATAAATTACTATATTCAGTTGCAATCCAACTGGCTGAGCGGACATTATCAGAAATGCGGACTTCATCTATTTTCCCATCTGCCGGCCACCGATAGATGGACGCTCCAGGATTAGCAATCCCAATCCTCAAGTGTTTGGAGCCATAAACCCATGGACTGGTACCTCCTGTCCAATTAGTTTCAGCCTCAAGATTTCCGTTAACATATAATTTTAAATATCCATCAAGATTACTCACAACACCGACTAGATGGTAAAAACTTCCTGGGACAAATGTACTGCTTGAAACACTCCTAACAGTTGGAACACCCCCGATATCTAGCCAGTGTTCCATAGTAAAGACTTGGGAACGGTCATAATAAATTCCCTGGTGTGGGTCCTTTTTGATCAGAACCCCATATCTGTGGTTATTATCGTCAGGGGGGATCCCCGGAGGGACCTGATCAGGATTGAACCAAGCTTCGTAAGTAAAGTAATCCCCTTCTGAGATGCTGTTGAGAGACACAGAGTTTGGTAATTCTACGTATTCATCTTCAATATTCCCTTTGAAATCGATAGCACTATCGATAGCTCCAGGAGAATCAAAACTAGGACTCCCGTTATCAGTCCCATGGTTTGCATTAAGAGTTGAGTCCTTTATAGCACTAGATCCACCATTCGCTTCACCTAAATGCCACACTCCTTTGTAATTATTATCCCACAATCCTTTGGGATTTTCTCGATTTTCCATTAAAGGATTTCCGTAGTACATACGAATAACAGTATCTTCAGAATGGGAGAGGACCGGAATGCGAACCCAAGAAATTAATTGAGCATGAGTACTATTATATAATTGGTTAAACAGTTCAATCTCATGATCTAGCCATTGATAATCAACAGAAAAAGCAATATCATCCCCATCAAGTTGAGTATGATCGTGAAGATCTGAATCAAGAATTGAAATAAGTAAGGGAAAATCGAGTAAATTTGCAGTACCAGATACTTTTGTATGATCAATCGTTATATACTTAAAATAACCGAAATCATCCGCACTAATAGGATGCTTTAAGGAAATAATTGGATCTGGTTCTTTGAGATTATCCACAATATCTTCTTTATTAAATTTTTCTTTAAAATCATAAAAACTTATAAAATATGAGTTTAAAATAATTGGAAACAGTAAAATGGTCATTAATAAACCTAGTTTTTTAATTCTGCTTTTTGAATATCTATATTTTTTTTTAACAACCATCATCTTATACCCATTAATTCTTGATTTTACATAATCGTCTTAAAAATACATATATCAATTTGAGTATATAATATTCTAGTGATATCACTAGGTATTTTTCTACGATATATCATATTGTTGATGATGATAGAAGGTTGGCACAATTAGTATAGTTCAGTTCTAATCAATGATCTATTTATGTTTTATTGAAAACTTTTCTATGAGATTTATATTGTTCTATTTTTATTATTAGTGTAAATCTTAAATTGCAATATGACAACAATGATTAGTGAAGATTGTCTTATTTTATATGGTTTTTCTCCTGAGACTACAAAATTTAGGCAAGTTTATAATGCAATCTCTGATTTTATGAAGAATAAGTGTGAAATTGATCCTTCTAGTAGATTTAATTTTGTCTTATATCTTCATGATGGACCAAATTATTTAAATCATTTTACTCTCGACCCAGACTATATTCTAAAGACCTTGAAATTATTAAAGGATGATATTATAAAAGCTAATACTTTTGAAGGCATTTTCCTTGCTCTTTCTTTACTTATTGAAAATTTTAAGAAAACTTCAGAAAAATTATTTCGATTATTAGTTCTATTGGATGAGAGTGCTTACAAAATTCATCCTGACCAATTTCCCGTAATAGAAAAATTAGTTAAAGACGTTAGAAATCTACCGTTTTATATAGATATTATTAGCATCGAGACAAATAAATATGAAGGGAATGATACTTTAAATAAAATAGCAACTATTGGTAATGGAGAATTTTATCAGATAAAAGATATTCAAGATTTGAAACCTTTATTGAATGAATTGGCAATAAAAAAGTTTAAAATGGAATATCTGTACTCAAGATTTAAATTAAAAATCGCTCAGAAAGAAACCTATCCATTTTTTTTAAGCTTGGCTGATAACCCTAAGGCTTTCAATGAACCTACTCATTGTTCAATTTGCTTTCAGGAAGATATCGAGGGCATTGTGCAATGTCCTTCATGTGGGGCATTCGCACATAAAATTTGTTGGGCACAATGGGCTGCAAGTTCAATTATACAAGTACCACATGTTTTTAGATGCCATAACTGCTTTTATTTATTGAAACTTGACAAAGTTTTTGTATTTAATGTTCAAATCGGAAAAATTCCTCCTATTACAAAATTAGATAATATAAAAAAGAAAGATATCAACGATTACTTAAAAGAATTGGAATCTAAAATTGAACCAAAGATAATAAAGTCTGAAGATCCGATGGTTGCAGAAGTCAGATCTATAATTGAGTCAAAAAGGAGCAATTCAGAAATTACGCAAAACGATGAAATTATAACCGTTAATTTCTGCCCAATTTGCAATAATATTACAGTTGGTAAAGCAAAAAATTGCGAAATATGTGGATTTTTTTTATTATAAAAGTAAACTTTTTTGATACAGGGCCAAGAGTTACATTTTATTCTTAAGGAACCGATTCTTAAGTAATTAGAAAAGATATTACCTTTTTTTATTTAAAAAATTTTACAAGTAATAGATTTTTTTCTTAGATAAGGAAAAATGCATTGTTTTTCTTTAGAGTATCAAGAATAAAAAGAATGATCTTGAACTTCCCATTGAAAGTATAGGTAAATTTTATGCTTGAATTAAAAAGAATATATCACTATTATGGAAGTGCAAAAGTACTTGAAGAGTTAAATTTAAAAATCGAAGAGAAATCTCTAAATGCCGTTATTGGTCCAAATGGTGCTGGAAAATCAACACTTCTTAAATTGATAATTGGTTTAGAAAAACCTGACAGAGGAAAAATTGAATTTTTAGGTCACCGAATCGACGGAATAAAAACGCATAAAATTACTCAAAAAGGAATTTCACTTTGCCCAGAACGTTGTAGATTATTTTATGATATGAATGTTTTAGATAATCTTAAAGTTGGAGCTTTTATGCTAAAAAATAGGGAAGAATATAAAGATCGACTAAATAATGTTTATGAGATTTTCCCGGTACTTAAAGAGAGGAGGAAACAGCGAGCAGGAATGTTAAGTGGAGGTGAACAACAAATGATTGCAATTGGGCGTACATTAATGTCAAATCCAAAATTACTCTTGTTGGACGATCCTATAATGCATTTAGCCCCAATTGTAAAAAAAAAGATATTTACTGCCATCAAGAAAATAACCCACGACGGCACAACCACTTTATTGGTTACACAGGACATTCCTTTTGCTATGAATATTGCAGATATGATTCATGTGCTTGAAGAGGGAAGAATCAACATAAGAGGCACAAAAGAGGAATTAGAAAGAGAACCTCGAATAAGAAAAGTATATCTGGGAATTTAAGTTATTTATTGGTGGAGCCACCGTCAATACCCATATTTACGTAGAATAAAAAGCACTATTAAATTATTTTTAAGCAGTTTTTCTTCTCTAAGTATTTTTGTGAGTTTAGATCCTATTTTTCCTTTTCTAATTAGAATAATTTTTTTAATCTTGCCAAAATCGGTCTACAATTTTTTTAAAATATAATTATTTTTAGAAAATAATATGAATGTGAAAGATGATTTAGACGGCTTTTTCAAATTAACGCACGATCGTATTAAAGAGGCAATTGAAGTGGCTGGTAATGCGTTTCAAGAAGATCCTGTCGCGATCTATTCATTTCCAGATGAGAAAGAAAGAAAAGAGAAGTTAAAATATAGTTTTAAAATGATATATGAGTATGGAATGAGAAATGGAGTCACGTATGCGACTTCTGAAAATTTAGAAGGAATCATCGTATGGTTACCCCCTGGTAAGACTTACCCATCTACTTGGATGATGATGAGACATGGTGGATTTTATGCAATGCGTAAAATTGGATTAAAATTTAAAGCAATGAGAAGAAGTATCGCTATATTTAGTTTTGAGGAAGCTAGGCATAAAGAGCTTTTACCCTATGAGCATTGGTATCTTCAAAACATTGCCGTTAAACCAAAAGAGCAGAGAAAAGGATTTGGGGGTCGACTCATAAGTGCTATGCTTAATAGAATAAATAATGAAGGATTTTCAATTTATTTAGAAACAAATAATGAGAAAAATTTGTCATTTTACAAGAGTCATGGGTTTGATATAATTGAAAATGTCATAATCTCTGAAACTCCTGTCCCACTTTGGTGTATGGTAAGAAATCCACGATAAGTTTGACAATTGTACTTAGTAAATTTATTGAGAGAAACTATGAAATACCGATATTTAATTTAAAGGAGGTTGTTTAGAATCGCTTTTTCATCCAAATAACATACTGTATTCTGGTGAATAAAAGGATTCCGGCAAGAAGTAATGCGATTGCGATTGACATTAAAAAGGGAGAGGCATTTTCTGATGAAATTAGGTAAGTTGTTATCCAAATAATAAGGAGAATAATAGCAATGATAAGTATAATTAAGGAAATGTTTCTAATTCTTTTATCTAATTCATCGAATTCTTCCATATTCATAACGAAAGGAATTTATTGCCTTTAAATAAGGTGATCACGGTTCGATTATTCATCGTTTTAACCTAATTATGAATATTATGAATTCAATTATAAATGTGAGTAGAATGAGAAGATGAAATAAGAAGAAATACAGAACAACAATGAAAATTAACTATTATTTTCGGAGTGTATTGCCTTATTAACACGAGCTTCATAAAGCAGTTCAAAGAATTTAAAGAAATTAAGAACTTGATATTTTCTTGGATTTTTAGTCCCATATCTCTTCAATATTCCCATCTGTTCAAGAGATTGCAAGCATCTCCAATAAAAGTTAGTTTTAGAACCATCTCTTGACTTAATATTGTATAAATCCCTTATCTTTTTTACAGTTATTAGTGATGTATATCTATATCTGATTATATTGCCTATAGCACATATGGTTTCATCCATATATTTCTCATAGATATTCATGAGATTCAAACATCATTAATTATCATTCAACTTTTTAATTTTTTGATTTTTGAGCATAAATTAGTAAGAGGGTTGGAAAGCAGTAGAGAGAGTCGGTTCTCCCAACTTTTCTTTCTATCCTTACTTCTACAATTTTTCTTTAAATAGTCTCATCTTTTCCTAATATAAAAAATAAAAAGGTGAACAATAATGAATGTCAGATTAGTACTAAGTAAAATAAGGAGGAAATTCCAGTCCCGAATAATGCTCCGTGAAGCTCTCAGAAAAGTTGATTGGTTGGAATTTGAAAATGAAGCCATCTTGCAATTTTTGGATAAGTATAATATGATTATGGTCCATCAAGAACCAAGGAAACAAAGTGATCCTCCCATCCAAGGTTATGTTCATCTAGAAGATGAACCGAAAATGATAATATCTATTTATGAATCTTAAGCGCAAAAATAAAAAAAAAATTTTAGAGATTTAGCAAGCTCTTTCAGTTTCACTGAAATTCCTTCATGATGAACCTGAACTTTGTGAGGATATTAAATTAACCAAGGACTCAGAAGTCACAACCGAATCGCACTTTGAACATGAGTGTAATATTAGAGGGATGGCACCCACTAAATCTAAATATCGATCAGCAAATTTTAGACTATACTTTGCCATACGTTTTAGCATTTTTCCCCCAATAGGGACCACTTCAGCTTGAATTTCTATGAAACTTTCATAAGATTTTAATAGATCACCTTTAAATTTGTCATCGATAGGTGTTGGTTTTATTTCAAGCTTTAATTCAAGTTCTTCTTTACAATAAGGGCATTTTGGCAGATTAAATCACACTTTTTCTCTTATTAATTTAAAATTTCTTCAATATAGTTCGACATTTTATTTAAAGTGTTGAACAATCTTTTGAAAAATTGGTCTTTTTATTTTTTTAACATCACTAACCTTTACAGTTCTATAAAGACAAATTATAGAATTAGAGGATTTACTACATAACTTACCCCGGACAAGTTGGGAGTGGCATCATCAGTTGACATACCCACTCTTTATATTTGGCACCCAAAGGCTGAGAACATTTCCCGGGAAGCGGCTGAAGCTGTTTGAAATTATGTTAAGGGTCCGTATCGATTCGAAAACCTCGAGTATGCCCGAAATATTGCACTTCAAATGGTGTCGGAACAAATTATCCATCTGTTGCTTGAGCATCTGGCTGAACACGCTCAATAAAGAACATCGAGATCCAATAAGTAAAATGTATAGATCTTATATTATAAAAAAGAGTAAAATTGAAATATAGTAATCTCAAAATAAGGTTTAGAAGATTAAAAGTTAACAAAAATGGGACAACAAAAATGAAAGATTTAACAGTTATGTTAGAGAATACTCCAGGTAAGTTTGCTGATTTGGGGGAACTTCTTGGGGAAAATGGTATCAATATGGAAGGAGTGTGTGCAATTCCTTTAAAAGACGAAGCTTTTATACACATTTTGGTAGAAGATGCGGTCAAAACTCGTTCTGTACTCAAACAAGCAGGATATCATGTAATTGCTGAACGAGACGTAATTGTTCTTACAGGTAAACCAGGGGCAAATATTTTAGGACAACCAGGAACAGGTGGGAGAATAGCTCGAAAATTAGGTAATGCAGGTGTTAATATTGAACTACTCTATTTTGCTGGGCTTAATAGGCTAGTGATAGGTGCAGACAACTTAGAAAAAGCCAAAATCGCCTTAAAGTGAAAATTTAAACCAATTAAAACTTATTATTTTTTTTAGTAATTTTCTCATCGCTTCATGAGTTATTATAAAATGAACAATCCTAAATTCGATAGTGAGTGAATTTTTTTTCTAGTAAGAAACATAAACTATCTATATTATAGAAAAATAATTATTTCTTAATATGAAAGAATTTAAAAATAAAGTGGCAGTTATAACCGGTGCTGCAAGTGGAATCGGTCTTGGTATCGCCAGAAGAGCTGTCAAAGAAAGTATGAAAGTTGTATTAGCTGATATTGAAAAAGATGCTCTTAATCAAGCTGAAGAGGAATTAAAATCAAAAGGAGCAGAAGTTCTCTCTGTGGTGACCGATGTTTCAAAATTAGAAAAAATTGAAAATTTAGCCCAAAAAACCATCGAAAAATTTGGGGAAGTTCATTTATTATGCAATAATGCCGGTGTCGCCGCTCCTGGAGCTCTTTGGGAGTGCATTTTATCAGATTGGGAATGGGTCATCGCAGTAAATTTGTGGGGTATCATTAATGGGATTCGAACGTTTATTCCTATAATGCTTGAGCAGGATAATGAATGTTATATTGTGAACACTTCATCTATGGCAGGAGTATTACATGGAGATGGTACTAATGGAATTTATTCTGTTACAAAACAAGGAGTTGTTGCACTTTCTGAGAGTCTTAGATCAGCTTTCACAAATCCCCTATTTAAAACAAAAATTGGAATATCTGTTCTTCTTCCGGGTGTTGTAAACACCAGAATTACGAGTAGTGAAAGAAATCGTCCAGCAGAATTTTGTGGTCAGGATTACATGCCGCCTTTTGAAAGAATTATAAAAAATCATCCCGAAGCTGAACCACTTGTTAGAGAGGCTCCAAAAATATGGGAACAAGGAACACCCCCTGATGAATCCGGAGACATTGTTTTTGAAGCTATTAAGAAAGATATTTTTTACATCTTTACAGAAATTGGAGAATCATGGGAGACCAGCATGAAAAGTCGATTTGATGGTATTTGGGATGATTATAACAAAATAAAATCAATTATAAATGATTTAAAATCTTATTGACTTAAAGGATCATGAAATCTCTATTGGTTTTATATTCATATCATCACAAAAATACTGAGAAAGTTGCAAAGGTTTTTGCACAAGTGCTTGATGCCCAGATAAAAACACCACAGCAAGTACATCCTAGTGAGCTTCAAGAATATGATCTAATAGGCTTTGGGTCAGGGATATACGGTGAAAAACATCATAAATTTCTGCTTGACCTTGCTGATACAATACCTCAAGTTTCTAATAAGAAAGCATTTATCTTTTCAACAAGTGCAATTATAAGTACAGCCAAGGTCTCAAAGGATCACTCATTGCTTAGAATAAAATTGTTATTGAAAGGTTACATAATTATTGATGAGTTTGCCTGTAAAGGTTTTAATACTAATAGCTTTTTGAAATATTTTGGGGGAATGAATAAGGGGAGGCCGAATGAGGAAGACCTTAAAAATGCTGAACAGTTCGCTCAAAATCTTAAACAGAAATCCCACGTTGAATAACTACTTAAAAGACATTTTAAAGTTTTTTTACCCTTTCTATCGGTGAAATTATAGGTAGAGCAATTATTTTGGGGGTAATAACTTTATAAATCTTTATGATAATAAGATCAAGCAGTGAGAAGACATGAGCGAGTTGAAAATAGAGTGTTATTCTTGTGGATTTGAGCGTATTATCGATGAAAGGGAATTTGTAGAGGATATACAGCAATGTCCTAGCTGTGGTTCTGATAATATAGAGATAGTACCAACGGGTAAAGAATCCCTGGAAAGGCAATTTAATCCGGAAGAAAGGGAACAGATTGCACAGCGTAGAATGATCATTATTGGGATTCTTGGTACCATCTTTCTTTTGTGTGCCATTGTATTGTATCGCTTAAATGGAGTATTATTATCGCCAAGTTTTTTCATTCTTCTGGCACTCACATTAGGCATAATTGGCGTATTACTTCTAATCATCGCGGTCAGTTGGTTCACGAGTGGGCAATGCTTATGTGCGGGTTGTGGATAAGAGATATTAAATTATTTACCACTCATAAAACCTATTAATCATTCTCATTCTAAATTTTTTTAAATCAATATTCCCAATTTGTATTATGGTATTATCAAAGCGAGAACGAGTTATACGAACTTTAGAGCATAGTGAAGAGCCAGATGTTGTTCCAATACATACATTAGGATTTGAAAAATCTAATACTGCTTATCAAACTTTTCTAAAAACTGATGAGTATACTAAGAATAAACTCATAATAAAAAACACTTACCGCCGAGGAAGTAATAATTATGCGGGAGATATTACAGAACAACGATTTTGGAACGTAGATTGCTGGGCTATGGATCCCTTCGCAAGAAAATTGAACATAAAAACCATGAAAGCGCCTCCAGAATATCCTAATTCTATCATCGAAGTAATAGGAGGGCGTGTCATGGCTCTTGGGTCACAGGTGGAAACTGACTTACCCTATGCATGGTATGTTGATGGATGGTTTAAAACACCTGAGATCCTTTATTCTATATGGGATGAACATGGTAGACCTTCTGAATTACTAAATGATAATGTAAACTACTCACCACAAATTTGGGATGAGTATGTAGAAAGTTTATCACCCTATTTATACCCCATCGCCACTCTTTTAATGCCTATGTTTGAAAATATGTTTGAGGGAATGACCGCAGCACGTCTAAAGTATTATATGAAAAAAAATCCGGGATTCATCCATGATGTTATGAATGAATATACTAAAGTTAATCTCGAAATGATTAAACGGTTAGCTGAAGCAGGTGTTGATGTTGTAATGTATTATGATGATTTAGGTATGAAAGGACGAACTCTTTTCTCAATCCAAGATTTACAAAAATTCATAATTCCCTCTTACAAAATAATTTATCAAGAATGTAAAAAACACGGTATGTTCATTGTTCAGCATTCTTGCGGATATATTGACGAGATCTTACCATACATGGTTGATGTGGGATTAGACTGCATTCAGGCTTTGGAACCAGCAGCAGGTGTCAATTTGGGACTTTTAAAAGACACACTCGGTGATAAAATTTCATTTATGGGCGGAATCGATTCTTCAAGGATTTTAAATTTTGGATCATCAAAAGAGATTGAAGAACATGTAAGAACATGCATCAAAACAGCGGGACAAGGAGGTGGATATTTTGTTGGACCTTCCCATAATATATTAAATGTCCCGTGGGAAAACTGTATTACATTGAGAGATGCGATGTTAAAACATCGAAATTACCCACTCAAATAGATTAAAACAAAAAATAAATACTGGAATGAGAAATATAAGGAAAAATATATGCTGGAAAATCTTCGACACAGAATAGAGAACTCTTTTTTATTTTTAATAAATTAATATGTTAGAAATTTGAGTATAATTTCAGGTACCCCAAAATCCAATTCCGATATCTTCTTCAAATCCTAATTTTTCAGAAATAGTTTCTTCTCCATTACACACATCATTTAGCTTCTCCCAAAGCATTACAGAAATATCTTCTATTGTTTTATTGTTAATTATGATTTTACTTGCGTCTATGTCAAAATTGTTTCCCATATATTCACATGTTTTTGGATTTCCGCAAATTTTAATAACCGGTGCTACAGGGCATCCAAAGGGTGTTCCACGACCAGTAGTAAATACTATAACGTTGACTCCAGCTGCAGCAAGCGCAGTCACAGATATAACATCCAATCCGGGTTCTAATAATAACCATAATCCCTTATTCTCTCCTGGTCTTTCGGAATATTTAATAACACCTTGGATAGGAGATTTTCCAGCTTTGGTAATATTCCCTAGTGATTTTTCTTCTGGGCTACTTAATCCTCCCGCAATATTACCAGGAGATCGGTTTTCACCTGAAAAATTCTTAAACGGTGCTCTTATCTTTTCAGCAACTTCTTCATTTATCGCTCTTTTACTTAAAATATGTTCAGCCCCAGCCCATTCTCCAAATTCTGGGAGGATCGAAGTACCTCCTAAATTTACTAGTTTATCAGATACAATTCCAAGCGCGGGATTTGCTGTAAGTCCCGATGTCGCATCAGAACCACCACATTCTAATCCTAAGGTAATATGTGAATAATCAAAAAATTCTCGTTTCATATCATTTGCTTCTTTATCCAATTCCTTACAAATACCTATTCCTTTTTTAATTGCTTCTATAGTTCCTCCTCTCACATCCTGGATATTGAAAAATTCCACTGGCTTTTTTGATTCTCTGATTTTATCAGCTAAAATATTACTGTAAAGATTTTCACATCCCAACCCTATTACCAGAACACCATATACGTTTGGGTTACTTCCAAGGCCGGTTAAAATATTAAATGTATTTGAGAAACTTCTTCCCCTTTGGCCACATCCATAGGGATGGGTAATTGCGACGGCATTCTCTATTTTTTCGGCAACTCTTCGAGCAACAGTATTTGCACATACTACAGATGATATAACTGCGATTTTATTACGAATACCCACCTCACCATTAGAACGTGGATATCCTAAAAAACCATCATCCAACTTTAATCACCTTCAAATAGGCACTTTTTATGTTATGAATATGAATCCAATCCCCCTCATGTATCTCCTCAGTAGCAATCCCAATAATTTCTCCATATTTAATAATATTATTACCCTTCTTAATACCCATTAAAGCAAATTTATGCCCTAAAGGTATTGTATTATTAGTTTCAATAGTTCTGTCGCTTAAATCAATTTTAGCCCCCTTTGGAATGTTTTCCAATGCAGTGCCACAATTATCCTTCGAATCGATAATAATATATTTGCTTTTATTCATTCCAATATCACAACAAGTTTTTATTAAAAATTGGTTATATTTTAAATTTATTCTTAATTTTCAAGATATTTAGGAGAACGATGAAGATGGAAGAACTTAGAATCGAAAAGCTCAAACAGAAAATTTTAAGATTTAACGGACTAATGGAAGAGCTTTCTCAAGAATTTGCGGTCATTTATTTGGAAGGGAGTGAAGATAGATTTCATGATCTCGTTCTGGAGATGATGTTTTCATTAAAGAAGGCTCAAGAAACAGTTAAAAAAGTGCATGATTTGGTTCTAGGTAAGGAAACATAGTTTTATGAATATAAATATAAATACCAAATTAATAGGAAAAAAAGCTTTATCTTTATTCATCTATCTTTGCACATTTACAATAATAATTTTTCAAAGTTGAAATGAAATTTCAACTGTTTTATTGACCATAAACATAAAGATTTATCAAATACTTGTCCCCATTTTAAATAAAAAAGAAAATGTCGATTGGGAGTAGCTTTTTATCATATAGGAAAGGGCATTGACAAACTTAGTGACCCTTGGAGCTATTCCTTTTTACACTTTAAAATAATATTAAGCAAACCTATTAAATCTCCTTTTAAAATATTAAATTAAACCTTTTAAACATCTCTTAATCAATTTTACATATGAATAACGAATTGGATAAATATGGAGACGATTTCCAACGAAAATCAAAATATTTTAGAGGAAAATTGCCCCAACACCGTTTAGACTGGTCGAACAAGCCGGAGACCTATAAAGTTTATGCTAATGCAGAAAAGACGATTCTTTTACCTAAACTTGAATTTGATGAGAATATTGTGTTTTGGAAGGTAATTTTAAATCGTCAATCAACTCGAAGGTTTAAGAATGAGTCAATGTCAGAATCACAACTTGGATCTTTACTATTTGGGATGATCGGATTGACTCGTATCTTCCCAAATTATGCTTTCAGAACAGTTCCTTCAGCGGGAGGATTATATCCAATTGAAGTGTATCCCGTAATCAATAATGTTAAAGAATTGGATCAAGGTATCTATCACTATAACATCCCTAACCATAGCCTTGAATTATTAAAAAAGGGTGATTATCGAGCTGAAGTTGCGAAAGCATGTTTAGATCAACAAATTGCATTCAACTCTGCTGTAAATTTTGTATGGACGGCATTAATTGAAAGGTCCAAGTGGAAATATCTTCAGAGATGTTATCGATATATATACTTAGATGCTGGTCATATTGGTCAAAATTTTTATTTAATTGCTGAGGCATTAGGATTAGGAGCTTGTACGATTGGCGCAATATTTGATGATGAACTTAATACTTTATTAGAAATCGATGGTCGAGCCGAAACAGCTATATATGTTGGAGTAACTGGTAAAAAATGAATTGAATAATTTAATGAATCTGGATAAGTAAAATAAAAAAATAATCTGAATCTGATTTTAACTCGGAAATTTTTTGCACAAACCATTTAATTTGTTTTAGATTTAAAAATAATTAGACAACTCTGAATTCGGTAATAAAAATGGCATATGAAGAAATTTCAAAAGTTCATAAAGAACTTGGAAAACTGATAGAAGATGGTTTTGAAATAAGGAGGAAGGTCGCTAGAGAGTTTGCGAATCAGAGAGGACTACAACTCAGAGATTTAGCTACAGGAAATGTAGATAGAGACACTATGTTAGAATTTAATCGCTATCTTAATGATATTATTGGAGAGGAACGAGCAAAAGCCATACCCAAAGAGGTTAAAATAGAACGATTCAAGATTGGAGATATTCCCGCT
The DNA here is from genome assembly GCA_048940805.1 of Promethearchaeota archaeon. Lineage (GTDB taxonomy): Archaea > Asgardarchaeota > Lokiarchaeia > Sigyniarchaeales > SOKP01 > Loki-b32. The sequence continues at coordinate 76,066 of JBHLOF010000003.1, read as the reverse complement.
GAATGGATCTCCGTTTCTGAAGCTAACGAGGATGAGGTATATCTTCGTTTATTTGGAGGAGGATATCTAATGGGTACCCTAGAAAGTCGGCGTATTATATCCTACCACGTATCACGGGCCACTCATCTGCGATGCTTAAATATAGAATATCGGTTAGCTCCTGAACACCCTTTTCCTGCAGCTTTAGATGATGCGGTTGAAGCATATAAATGGCTCCTCTCAGAGGGATATGATCCAAAGAAGATTGTCATTGGTGGTGAATCAGCAGGGGGAGGATTAACAATTGCAACTTTATTAAAACTCATCGAAGAAAACGTTGAACTTCCCGCAACTGGCGTGTTAATGTCACCATGGGCAGATCTTACAGCAAGTGGAGAATCCATCGTGACTAATCAAAAATATGAACCGTTAATTAAGGATGGACTAATTTGGATGGCAAAGTCTTATGCTCAGGAAGAACCACTTACTAATCCCTTAATTTCACCTGTGTTTGCTGATATGAAAGGATTACCTCCTTTATTAATCCAAGTTGGTGGAATTGAGGCATTATTAGATGACTCCTTAACCTTGGCAAAACGAGCCAAAAATGCTGGAGTAGAAGTCAAACTTGAAGTATATGAAAATATGACTCATGTGTTTCAAAATTTTGGGGAAGAATTATCAGAAAGCAAAAAATCATATGAAAGTGTAAATCAGTTTATCCATAAATATTTATAATTTTCCATTTTTTTTTTAAATTCACTATTAATCTCCGGTTGTTTTCAAAATGAATGGTTCGAATAATATCACATAAGAAGGTATTATGCTTTTTGGGCAATGTTTGATCCCCTTTGGAATTACAACCATTTCTCCTTCTCTTAGATTTATATCAGGTTGTTCTTCTAACTGTATAATGATATGTCCTTTAAAAACATAAAAAAGTTCATCTTCATTAGTATGTTTGTGCCAATGAAACTCTCCATCAACAAGAGCCATTCTTATTACTTGATCGTTTGTTCGAGTAATATCAATGGGAGACCAAGCTTTTCCTCCAACCTCTTCAATTTTTTCCTCTAAGCTGATTTTCGATATCATATGAAACATTTTTTCTATTTGCTTTTAAAATTTTAGAATTTCAAAAAAAATTTGAATTTGGTCAATAGAAATTAGTAAAAATAATTTAGATTACATAATTTTTTTACTAAGAATATGCTACCCGCGTGGTTAAGCTTTATCATCATAATTGGTATTGTCTTAGCTCTTTCTAAGTATGAATTAGGTATTATCCTAACGATCGGAGCTGTGGGGTTTGCTGTTTTAGCGGGAGTTAATATCTTTCAATCACTAATTAATGTTTTAGCAAATCCATCGGTTTTATCTCTCATAATTATTATGATCCTAATTCCAATATTAGGGGGCATAATGGAAGAGTCGGGATTGATGATGGAGATGATTCAAAAATTGCGTATTTCAAGGAAGGCGTCTCTAATGATGATTCCTGCTGTGTTTGGATTATTACCTGTACCTGGAGGTGCACTAATGTCGGCTCCTATTGTACAACAAATTGATACTGAAGCAGAAGCAACAAAGAAAGTAGCCATCAATGTCTGGTTTCGACATATGTTAATTATGATCTATCCCTTATCATCTTCTTTAATCATTTCAAGTATTCTTACAGACATCAACCTCTATATACTTGTATTGGGACTGATTCCTGGGCTTATTGTAATGTGGTTAATTGGGTACATAACACTAGTCAAAAATACAACTCCATTTCTAAACCAAGAAGAGAGAGATCTGAAACGAGCCTTTCATAATTTACTTCCTGTTCTGCTTGCCCCTCTTATTGATTTCATCGGAAGAACATTTTTTGATTTCGCTGTTCCAGAATTGTTTTTGCTTGGAGGTCTTTTTATTAGTATTTGGTTAGCTTTACGGTTCGGAAAGGTGAAATTTTCAAATTTAGTAGCCATAACAAAAAAAATGAGGGTGTGGCGTTTTCCTCTTGTCATATTCGCAATGTTTTTGTTTTTAGAGGTATTTATCCTTTCCGGTGCTCCAAACGAGATTGCAAATGTCAACTTATCCGTTTTTCTCTTAATATTAATTGGCTTTTTCTTGGGATTTGCTACTGGACGTATTCAGCTGCCTGTTTCAATTTTAATACCTATATTCCTTGCACAATTTGCAGGTATTACCATGTCACTTCTGGATTTCATTTTCATCTATACGTCAAGTTCTTTGGGGTATTTAATCACCCCTATTCATCCATGTGTTGCTTACAGTACTGAATATTTTGAAACTCATTTCCTTAAGGTCGCAAAAATATTAGGAAAACCGGTATTTATTTCATTTTTACTCTTGATTGGGATTTACTGGATAGTTTATCTAATCTAAGAAATAACAAAAAAAAGCTTAAAAAGGGAAGAGACTTAATAAAATATTGGAAGAAATTCTTGTAAACAAGAAAATATGAATAAATCTAATAAAAAGAAGAGGAAATGGGAGTGAAAGATTTAACAGTTATATTGAAAAATAAACCAGGTATGTTAGCAGATATGGGAGAAATTTTAGGTCAAAATAATATCAACATGGAAGGAATTTGTGGTTTTCCATTACAAGATGAAGGTATCATACATATATTGGTAGAAGACGAAACTACAACCAAATGGGTACTTGAAGCTGCTGGTTTCGAAGTAAGAGCTGTTCGAGAAGTCCTCGTGATGGATGTGGGTAACATAGCTGGAAAACCAGGCACAGGGGGTAAGATAGCTCGCAAGATTGGTGAAGCTGGAGTGAATATCGATCTTATTTATTTTGCCGAACATAATAAACTAGTCCTCGGAGTTGATAATATGAAGAGGGCTAAAACTGCCTTAGATTTATGAGGAACACAAACTCGAAATTATAAGAAAATATCTAATTCTTTTTATCTTTTTTTAAAATCGTATTTTTCCCTTAATTATTGCCTGATACTTAGTAGTATTGAGTTCAATGTACAGTTTCTGTAAAGGATCCCATACATAGATATGTTCTGAAATTTCTTGAACATTAAATCCTTTCTTAGACCTAAACCTAGCATTTTTTTAAGGGATTGATTCTTTTCAAGTTCAGAGGAGGGTTGATTAAGAAGGTATCTAGGTATTTCACCAACATACATTTAGGTAAAAGTTTATAAGCGTACATAAGATCTTTTCTTATAATTATGAATTTAAGTCATACTACTACAAAAATACTTCTTAAGGTTTTCTTATCTATAATTAGTATTATTTTAGTAGTATTGATTATATAAGCGATACAAATCCGCCTTTTCTTTTTCGATAAATTTATCACGGGTTTGTTTGCTTGGAACCTGATGTCAATCGATAAGAATATTGGTGGTTTGTCGCATACATACGGTATAGAGATGAAAAATATGGAAGAAAAAAATGAAGTGGTTGATTTCTTACAATCTAATTTTCTAGGCATTGGATTTCAAGAATTACGCGATCACGTAATTAACAACCAGAATTGTGTTCTTTGCGGTACATGTACTACAATATGTCCTCGAATTGGTATGACAGACAAAGAGCCCACCCTGTTAGAATATGATCCAGAATGTTCAACCTGTTATCGATATTGTCCACAAACTTATTTTCCTGAAGAGATGTTTGAAGAAGAACTATTTCCAAAGAAGAGTAATAAAAGCTATCCTCTTGGGAATTATCAAAAATTGGTAGTTGCGAAAAGTAATAATAAAGATATAGCCCAAAAAGCTCAAAATGGTGGTGTGGTATCTTCGCTACTTATTCATGCTTTAGATAGCGGGTTAATAGATGGGGTTCTTCTTACTAATAAAGATGAAAAATGGAGACCAAAACCAGTAATAGCAAGAACTGTTGATGATATATTGTCATGTACAGGTTCAAAATATACGGTTTCTCCAACACTTAGTATTTATAAAGATGCAATTAACGAGTTTAAATTAGAAAAAATAGCATTTGTAGGTATGCCTTGCCAGATACAAGCTGTAAGGAAATTACAACTCTGCTCACCACTCTCTAAAGATTACGGAAAATTTGAGTTAATAATCGGATTGTACTGCTTTTCAAATTATTCATACGATTTAATTGAATCATTCATTAAAGGTCGACTTGGACTTCCACTGAATAGCATTAAGAAAATGGATGTATCACGAGGGAAATTCTACATTTATTTAGTAGATGGCACTAGTACGGAAATTCCAATAAAAGAAATGAAGGAATATACATGGATAAGCTGCCATTTTTGTAAAGACTATACAGCTGAACTTGCAGATATATCCATTGGGAGTGTGGGAGCATCTAGTGGTGATTGGAATAGTGTGATACTAAGGACTAATCTTGGGTTACGTATTTTTAATAAAGCAGTTAAAGCTAAGAACATCATTATATCAGATGAAATTGACATCGCAAAAATAGAAAAGGAATCCTTAAGGAAAAAAACTCAAATAACATTAATTAATGACCAAATTTTCGAGGCATTACGCTTTCTTAAGGTCCCTCATATAGAACTCAAAACATATACAACCCTAATGTCATTAGGAAACGCGGATGTGTCAATACTGAGTAAGGTAATGAAAATTGAAGAAGAACTTATTAAAAATACACTCATCAAACTCGTAGAACGTAATTGGATAACGACAACAAATGGCATTTATTGTTCTAGAAATCCTAGATCGGTTATTAATAATGAAATTAACAAGGTAAGAAACGAATTCCTGGGAAAAATTCGGAAACTAAAAATTGAAGTCCTTCCTAGTTTAGAATCCGTATATTTACAAAACAACCACATACGACAAGAAGACAGCTTCGATTAAACTAAGCTAAAATTTAGACTTGGGAATTTACGAATTTTTGATAATCATGAAGTTTTTTCAAGACAATAGGACCGTTTTCAGGACTCCCCCCAAAAACCATTATTTTATTTTCATCATATTTTTGCATAGAAAGACCGCCATAACTCGATGTAAACGCTATATAAATAATCTTTTTATCGGGATATTTACGACACAATTCAATTTCATTTTCAATAGCCATATCATGCCGACTCCCCATTCGATCTAGCATCATTTGCACTAATTTCTTTCCATAGTCATTTGTTGGGTTTAGCATATTCATTCGATCAATAAATCTAGCAGAGGACATCGTCAATATTACATCAAAACAATCGGAATTTATCATTAGCTCCATAATATTGCGATAAGCGTTAGGATTACGGGTAGCAACAAGGTCAACGGGATTATTATGACTCCAATAAAATGGAAGGTGTTTTGAAATTTCTTCTATAAGTTTAGGCCCATTTGGTTCTGTCCTTAAATCAACCACATTAATTCCATTTTTTTCACAGAGATCAGTAAGGTGAACAACAAATCCCCCACCTCCACTAACAATACCAGCTCTCAAACGACCATTGGTAGGTAGAGGTAATAAATACTGTGCTCCTTTCACTAAATAAATAAATTCTTCTAGCTGATCAGCAGAGATTACACCTGTTTGTTTAAAGACTGATTTATACATACCTAATGACCCTGCAATTGATCCAGTATGACTGTTAGCAGCTCTTGCTCCACTTCTAGAAGTGCCAGCTTTGAGAAAGATGATCGGTTTTGTTTTTGTTATGACTTTACAGATATCTATGAATCTTGATCCAGCTCTTAATCCTTCAGCAAATAATGCAATTGTTTTGGTTCCCTCATCTCTTGCATAATATTCTAAATAATCTTCCAAGGTGAGAGAGGCTTCATTCCCACTTGAGACAAAGTACCGGATGCCTTGAAAAGCATTACATAAAATAGTACCCATTGTTCCTGACTGGGAAACAATTGAAAGATCTCCAGGTTTAGGCATCATGAATCCAAATCCTAAATGGAGAGGGGATGATTGATCTTCAGATGAATAAAATCCCATTGAGTTAGGTCCTACAAATATTAAACCTCCCTTTTCAGCTACCTTGATCAATTCCTTATTTTCATTTTGTCTATCTTCCGATTTCACTTCACCAAATCCCGCGGTTATAATGGCTGCAGCTCTCACATCGTTTTCAATGGCTTGTTTCACCGAATCCACCACTGCATATGGTGGCACTACGATCCCAACAAGGTCAATTGGTTCAGGACATTTATCAAGGGAGGGGTAAACATCACGATCTAATATTTTGATGTTTTCATATTTTTTATTAGGGTTAATTGCGTATAGGTTCTTGGTAAACCCACAGCTCAGAACACTAGAGAATACAGCAGATCCAATTTTCATCAAACTATCAGTTGCTCCGATAACTGCAACGTTTTTGGGGTTAAAAAGAATTTTCATTAATTCCTGCTTTTCTTCCACATCCATTTTTATGCGCCTAAATTGTAAGATCAAAATATAATTGCATTAGTTAGATTTTGAAAGCTTTCAAAGCATAATAATTTTCTTAAAACAGCTTTTTTACCATTTTTGTGCAAAATTGACCTTTCTACATAATTTATTTCGAGTGATAAACAATTAAAATTTTAAATGATTTGTTAGCATTAGTTGATATTGAAGATTTTTTAGATATTTTATTTGAATGAAGTGAGGAATACAAAATGAGAACAAAAGAACAATATATGAAAGATATAGGGAAAATGAAGAAGAATCTTTATTACGATGGTGAACTGATTGATCGTTTAGATGAGCGTCAAATACCCTGCATTAATACCATTGGTACGACTTATGATGTGGTTGATGATCCAGAATTTAGTGATTTAATTTTAGCAAAATCTCACCTTACTGGAGAAACGATTAACCGATTTACCCATGTTCATCAAAATACTGAAGATCTTCATAAAAAGCAAGATATGACTCGAAAATTGTGTCAGAAAGTAGGTGGATGTATTCAACGTTGTATGGGATGTGATGGAATGAATGCCGTCTATAATGTAAGTTATGAAGCAGATAAATCGAATAATGGGGAGACAAATTACCATGAGAATTTTAAGAAATGGTTAGAACGTTTTCAACGGGAAGATTTAATTGCAGCCTGTGCCCAAACAGATATAAAGGGTAATCGAATAAAGCGTCCTGCCGACCAAGAAGACCCTGATATGTATGTTCGCGTTGTGGAGAAACGAGAAGATGGAATTATCGTTCGGGGTTGTAAATTACATATTTCAGAAGCTTCTGTTTCAGATGAGATTATTGTGGTTCCCACCAGGGCACTAAGACCCGAAGATAAGGATTATGCTGTAGCCTTCGCGATACCTGCTGATTATGAAGGAGTTAAACAAATAGTTACCATTCATAATTTACGCGAAAGAAAACACTTTGAACGCGGATTCATGCCTGGAGCAACTGATTCTTACATAATATTTGAAGATGTATTTGTCCCCTGGGAGAGAGTTTTTCTTTGTGGAGAATATCAACATGCTGGAACTCTCGCGTTGCTATTTGCATTATTCCATCGTCATAGTTATTCGGGTTGTAAACCTGCAATAGGAGATTTAGTAGTAGGAACAGCAGCGCTAGCCGCAGAATATAATAATATTCATAAAGCTTCACATGTAAGGAGTAAACTAGCAGAATTGATTATGGTAACCGAACTCGGTTATGCAGCGGGGTATACTGCCTCTGATTTAGGAAAACCAGAAGTATACATGCCTGGTGTAGGCTTTATTCCTTATGGGCCAGGGAGTTATATCCCAAATTCGATTTACTGCAATGTAGGAAGATGCTTATCTGGAGAAAATGTATTTCGTGAAGCAGAGATTATCGTTGATCTCTGTGGGGGTATCCCTGCAACTTTCCCCCATGAAAGAGATTTTGTAAATCCAGAGTTAAAAGATCTCCTTAATAAATACATAATGAGGAATCCCCATATTTCTCCAGAAAATGCAGCTCAATTTTGGAGATATATTGGAGATTTGTACTGCTCTGCCACGGGGGGTGTCCATCTTTTTGGGAGTTATCATGGTGGTGGTTCTCCTGTAATGGAAAGCATTGCTATCACCACTCAATATGACATTGAAATTAGGAAAGAGATGGTAAAGAAAGTCGCTGGTATTGATGATCAACTAAATAAAAAGTACCAATCCTAGTCTATCCTATATAATATTTTTTTTTAAATTTTTTTATAAACAGAAATTATTAACATTATTAATGTCAGTTATAATTTTCAACTAGCCCTTCTAATCTAAGTATTTCCTTATATTTAAGCGACTAGTCTCATACCATTCTTACCAAGAAGGATTCAAAAACTTATTCTGATGGAGGAATTTTACATCCTCTATTCATTATCAATAAAGTACTTCGAGATCTCTCCAAGGAATTTATTATGTCTTTTGAAATGACTCATTTACTTAAAGTAAGATTTTACAATGGGATGATAACTTAAAAACAAAAACTTAATAGAATAATGAGATTTGGTATTGTAATGAAACATAAAATTACTCTCTCATATCTAATATTTCTTCTCTCCTTAGCAAATTTTATTTTAGTGGCTTCTAATTGTAATGTTTTACCAGAAACCTTTTGTTATTCTTTAAGTTTTTCACTGTTGATCATAATGATCTTTTTCTTATTAGTTGCAACCCTTTTCTTAGTAGGCCATTAAATTTTAACCCCACACATAGGACAAATTAGAGTATTTTGCTCAATATTTTTTCCACAATTCGGGTGTTTCAAAAATCTTATAACATTTGTGAATTTTTAGAAATCATCTATTCATTTTTGAATAACTAATGAGTTTTACAAATGATTGTTAGATCACCATTTAATGGAACTATTCCTCGTATACATCCTACAGCGTTTATTGCTAACGACGCTGTTATTATTGGGGACGTTGAAATTGGTCCATATGTAAATATGTGGTTTGGAGTAAAAATAAGAGGAGATTGGGGTAAAATAATTGTAGGAGAGAATACAAGCATTCAAGAAAATTGTGTAATCCATACAACAGTGAATGGGACTGTCACAATAGGAAAAAATGTAACACTTGGACACCTCGCAATGGTCCATGGTCCCGCAACAATTGGAGACTCAACTCTCATAGGAATCAGTGCATCAGTTTTGCAAGATTCTGAAGTGGGTGGAGGAGTCGTCTTGGCTGGTGGATCTGTCATTAGAGGCAAAGCAGATGATAACTGCCTTTATGCAGGAGTTCCCGCAACAAAAAAAAAGGAATATCCCGATAGAAGAATCAGAACATGGGGCTCTAATCTTTATGTGGAAAATGGTCAGAAATTTAAAGCAGCGGGATTGGGGCAAGAAATTCCGGAAGAATTTTTAATGAACGATTAATAGAGAACCCTGATTCTAATTGTGTCTAACTCAAAATTTTGGCCGATACTTATTGGCGCCGCCCAGTACACCCAGCCCAAAAAAACCCAGAAGCCACCTGATCCTCTTAAGTTAATTTCTAACGTATGTAAATTAGCAATAGATGATACCGGAATTACAAATTTAACTGAATTTATTGACGCAGTGTATGTGGTATTTATTGCAAGTTGGTCCTATGAGGATCCACCTGGTGAATTAAGTGATAAGCTCGGAATAAATCCGTCAATTAAGATTTTTTCAAAAGGTGGAGGTAATACCTCTCTCAGACTTCTTAACGAAGCCGCTCTATCGTTAGTAGAGGGAAAGAACAAGGTTGTTCTTCTTACTGGCGGAGAAACCTGGTATACTACAAGGTTAGCCCGTAATGGAAAAAAAATATTGAATTGGCCTACCTATAAAAAGTCTATATACCCACATGCAGGAAGCATGAAAGAGTTAAGCGAGATTGAAAAGAAATATAGTTTAAATATTCCGTCAATTACTTATGCGATGTTTGAAACTGCTTTAAGGGCTGCTTCAGAAAGAAACTTAGCTGAACATCAACTCCACATTGGTAACTTGTTTGAAAGATTTAGTCAAATAGCCTCAAAAAATCGCTATTCCTGGATTAAGGAAAATTTAACTGCGGAAGAGATAATTACTCCTAGCCCGAAAAATCGAAACATAAATCATCCATATACAAAGTTCATGTGCTCTAATCCCTTTGTAGATCAAATGGGTGCGGTTTTACTAACTACACAAGAATTTGCCGAAGAGCTAAACATTGATCCATCTAAATGGGTATATTTAATGGGGGGCGGGAACATGGAAAACATTTTTAATATAACTCAGAGACCAAGTTTCATAAATTCCCCTGCAGTAAAATTCGCATCACAATTATCTCTAGAACAAGCGGGACTTACTCTAGACAAGATTAATTTATTTGATTTTTATAGCTGCTTTCCTTCAATGGTACAGATTATTAGAAATGCTTTGGGATTAAAGGAAGACGATCCAAGGCCTCTCACAATAACTGGAGGAATGCCTTATTTTGGTGGACCATGGAGTAATTATTCTATGCACCCAATAATAACAGCAGTAGATCTTATTCGTAAGAATTCCTCTTTAAAAATAATGCAGGTAGCAAATGGGGGGTATAATACTCATCTATCAGTAGGAATTTATGGTAACACCCCGCCTCAAAAATCATGGAATAATGAGGAATTTTTAAAAGTCCAACAAGAAATTTATAAAGAAAAACTTCCTAAACCTGTTAAAGTAGCAAATGGGATCCTTACTATTGAAGCCTATACGATTCTCTATAAGAGAGATGGAACACCAGACTATGGAATTGTTATTGGTTATCTTGAAAAAGGAGTACGTGCCTTAGCCTTGTTGAAGGAGGGCAAAAAAACATTAGGTTATTTATGTCAACAAGAATTAGTAGGGAGAAAATTTGAAGTCTTCCACAATGATGAGACTGGCTTTAATTACTTAAAGATTAATGAATAAATTTGGTTTAATATTAAAATCAAAAATGTAAGTAATAATAACGCTAGCCTAGCGGATCTCGGCACTTCGATAGTCTACACGAGGTAGATTCTGTATTGGATAGGGTAGAGATGCATCCTCGGGAATTGGATCTATATAGAAATGCCTAAATCGCTTGTTTTGCATTCTACAAAAAGGACTCCTATGATTGTATGCAGGATGTTTAACCATCCGCATCCATATGTGTTTTAAAGGTTCTTCACGTATATTCCCAAATGAAAGAGGAGAGAAATCACATGGAGAAACATCTCCGTAAGCAGAAGCATATAATTGAATATTTGCAGCTAAACATCCAATTCCTGAAAGATAAGCCTCCGGAGAGTTTTGCCACGCTTGTGATGATAAAGGCGGTACAATTTTATTTCTAAATACTTCAGCAGAATAATTGTGAATTTTTTCATGTAATTCAGGGGTTAACATTTCACTGGTATCTTTTAGCATATTACCAGTCGGGACACAATCAAAATAGATTATATTTTGGAGACCAAGATCTATCCCTAATTCGTGAATCTTCTTATATATATCTCTCTCTGTTCCAGATCGGGTGGCATAAGAAGAGAATCCTGCGAAAATCCCTTTTTCTTTTACTTTTTTAATTCCCTCTATTGCTATTTCAAATAACCCGGGCATACCTCTTAAATCGTTATGTTCTTCCGCATTCGGGGAATCAATGCTTAAGAATAAGGAGTAAAGGCCTGCTTCATATAATTTTTCTACATTTTCATCTGTTAGGTATTGACCATTTGTAAACATAACCGGCATTGCTTTTTTTTGGTCAACATGGGCTATTAGTTCAAAAAGATCTTTCCGTAATAGGGGTTCTCCTCCTGTGAAGGCAATAATGGTCACTCCTAATTTTTGAGCATCATCAATTAGCTTTTTGGCCTCTTCAGTTGATAATTCCTTCCTATCTTTTCTATAATGCCTACCAGCGCTGCAATGTACACATTTACACTGGCAATTATATGTTACTGCAAAAGTCATAGCTACAGGAAGGGGATAGGGCATCAATTGAGACTTTACTAATCCTTTTAGTGCACGAATCATGGGTCGGCTTCCAACGGGAGGTGCAAAAGTATTAGCTACCATCTTTCCATTCCATTTACCAATATTATCATAGTTTTTATAGAAATTTGCCTGTAACAACATCATGAAAATCAAGCGATAGATCTTTAATCTATCCAGAATGGGATTTAAAATCCCAGATCCCACAATTTGGCCATTATCAAGCTTTTTATAACTTATGAGTTTTACATTCATAAATTTCAAAAAAACATGTTCCGTTTCCATTTAAACTTCTCACTAATTACTAATTCTTAGTAAATCTTTTTGTTTCTTATCTTAATAAATCTTTCTTTTCATAGTGTTTTACTACTTATATATTATTAGTTCAAAATCTAATATATCCAGAATGAATATGTACACTTGAATCTGAGATTTATTTTGAAACAATTACTTTTTAGGTAATATAATTGCCCCATGAGAACAAACTTGAACACATATACCACACCCATCACATTTAGTTTCATCGATTTCCGCAATTGAAGAAATAAAACCGATTAATGAGCTAGGAATGGCAGAATGCGGACATAATTCAACACAGATCCCACAACCTACACATTTGTTAAAAAATAACCTTATTTTGTTAATCGAATTTGGCATCTTTTCTTAACAAATTAGTAAGTGTGAATTGTTAATATTGTGAGTTTACTAAGGTAAATTTAGAGTTGCAAAATAAATTTATGAAAACTTTTCCAAGGAACAGTTTTGATAGTTAATCAATTGAATCAATTCGAATGGTCCCTGGAATCTCTAGGAGGAAATCAGACCCAAAGGCAAGCGCCGGAGTTAATGCACCTTTTGGTTTAATTTCCAGTAATTTTTCTACACATCTCACTCCCGTAACAGCAGTGAATTGATAAGACTCCATAGTTTCAACCCAAGCTTGTGCTTGTTCTCCCCTATCATTAGTAACTTGTGCCCAGAGATAACACCTGTATGTTTCACGCTTAAATTTATCAGGACCATGAATATTTTCTTCAATCCAATGATAAACTTTATCTTTAGCATGTTTGCTTTCCCCCATTTCTTGGGGGGAAATACCAAGAGAATCAAGTAAATTGGGAAATTTTTTCGGTAAAGGAAAGTAGGTTGTAATATTAGGAATATTCGTTGTCCGATATGCTGTAGCCAAATCGCCCCATGTTACGGGCCTTACTGTTCGCTCTATATCAGAAAATTTGATTTTTCGTAATTCAGCCTTTTCAAGACGAATAAGTTTTCCATTTCGTCTGACTAATTGTCCAATATCATAATGTTCTAACATTGTTTTAAGAGTTCCAGCACTCGGACTACTCATAGCAGCAATCCCTAGATCCAGTATGGTGGGTTCACTAATTTTTTCACTGACATATTTAGCTAAACAATCTGATGGTACTACATCAAATCCAACTCCAGAAATAATGGCTATGCCGACGTCTTTTGCTTGCTCGTTATACTTAAAATTTTCTTCAAAGACTGGTATTTCTCCTGTAATATCGATATAGTTGGTACCCGTCTTTAGGCAAGCTTTGACCATGGGTTTACTTGTATATTTATATGGTCCCGCGGCATGAAACACTAAATCAACATCTTTTAGACTCTTAATTAGTTTCTCTTCATTTTTTAAATCTATTATCATATAATCTAAGCTGTGCTGCTCAGCAAGAGGAATGAGTTTTTCTTTCGATCGACCTGCTAATATAGGAATATGACCACGATTTTTAGCCTCTTGGGTAATTAGTTGTCCCGTATACCCGTAAGCTCCATATACCATCCAATTTGCCATTTTTATCTATCTTAAGAAATTACAGTTGTTTAAATATGTTTTAGTTATACTTCTAAACTAAGTAGAAAGATTTTATTTATATATGATTGTTCCATATGAATATTTTTCCTCTAAGGAAAGTGGGGAATTGTAGAAACCAGAATCGAGAAATTTGAGTAAATCGCTGAAGTGAGGATAATTACTGTATAGATAATTAATTAATGATTCAAAGTACAAATAGAATTTTCCATAAGGAATTTCATAATCTCGAAATTCTTTATAATTGAGATGTAGAATAGCTCTTCTGATAAATTTAAATTGCCATTTAAGAGGTATTCTCTGAATTATCTCAATTATTAGATGTTGATTATAATTTAAGTCAATGAAAAAAATTAGATCTAACAGCTCCCTGATCTTATTATAATTGTCTAAAGGTGAGATCATTAAAATCTTTAAATCTTCTATAATATTCTTAACAATATTGAGAGTTGACATTTTGAAAACACAATCCAATTCTTCAGCTTCTAAATAATTTAAATAACCATTATAAAGCAGGAACCTAACCGTATTAATATACCCTCCTTCAAACTTTTTTGCTATTTCTTCCTTAAAAACTCTTTTTGCTAAAATATCCCCTGTTCTAGCAAGTTTTTGAAGCAATGGGAATGATAAATTACTGTGGATCAACGAGGAATCATAATTATTCTCATACCAAACTTGCAAATTAGAACAGTGAGCCCAAAATTGAACTTCTGGAGGGATGAAATTTCGTTCTTCAATAAAATTTTCAAATGGTTTATCAATACTCACGATAGCTTTATCAATTGAATATCTTTCCTTAAAATCTTCGTAATCCTGATCTGAAACTTTTATTATTAAATATTTACAATGAATGAATAATTCACTATCCACATAGATATTCGTTTTGCCATCTTCTAATCTAAGCTCAATATGTTTATTAATCCTAAATTTAAGCATCAAGAAATTGTGAGTTTCCATAAGCTATATTTTTTTGTATTTAGTCAATTAACACCCTTCGTAAAATTAATTTTCAATCCAAGAAGATACATATTATGGAAGACTTGAAAAAAAATCTGTACAAAAGAATACCGTTCTATACCACCTTAGGTCTTAATATGCTAGAATTAGGCGATGTACGATTAAAGCCATTATCTCTGGAAATCAAAGAATAATCAAACTAATTTTTAAACTTGTTAGACTTTTGTTATCCATCCAAACTCATCTTCAATATCTAAATATTGAATCCCAGTTAATAATTTATAGATTTTTGTAGTTATTTCACCTGGTTCTCTGTTATTGAATACTCTCTTTTTTCCCTCCAAAGAAACTGAAGCAATAGGGGTTATGACTGCTGCAGTTCCTGAACAGAACACTTCAGTACAACTCTCTTCAAAAATTTCTTTATAAGAAATATCTCGTTCTTCAACTTCAATTCCTAATTTTTTAGAAGCTATTTCAAGGATGGACTCTCTAGTGATCCCTTCAAGTATGGTTCCCGTCTTCCTTGGAGTAGCTAATTTACCATCAATTAAACCAAAGAAATTGGCGGCACCCACTTCTTCTATGTATTCTAAATTCACAGCATCTAAATAAATAATTTGAGCAAATCCCTTAACTTTTGCCTCTTTCGCCGGTAACATTGTCCCCGCATAATTACATATGGTTTTAGTTGAACCAGTTCCTCCAGGTGCGGCTCTAGTATACTTTTGAGAAATTTCTAGATCGATTCCTTTAAACCCTTCGGGGAAATAAGGACCCACAGGAACAGTAAAAATAATTAACTTGAATTCTTTTGCTGAAGCCACCCCTAACATTGGACCACTCCCAAATAGCATGGGTCTTATATATAAAGCACCTCCACTATCATAAGGGGGGATATACTCTTCATTTGCCTTGACTACTTTTTTAATAAATTTTATAAATTTATCAATATCATATTCTGGCATTAGCAATCTTCGAGCACTATAATTAAATCTTTTACCATTTTCTTCTGGTCTAAATAGAGTAATTTCCCCAGATTTCGTCCTTAGTGCTTTCATACCCTCAAAAATACCTTGACCATAATTCAACACACACGCTGCTGGTGAAATTTCAATATTACCAAATGAAATAAGTCTTCCTTCATCCCATTTACCATCTTTATAGTCAGCCACAAACATACTCTTAGTTTCTAAGAATTCGAATCCTAAAGAGTAAAAATCAATATCCTTCGGTTCCACCATCCTAATAAACTCCTAAAATCTGTAAAAAAATATATGAAGCCTTAATAAAAAATCTTATCAAGTAATACTTATATATGGTTGAGAAAATATCCTATCGTAGATTTTATCATTTCAGATTTATTTTATTATTTCTGTTTCTCCCATTTCTGCAAATACATGACTTCTGAAAGAGTAGAACCCCTTTTTATTTCTTCTCGTATCCTATTTTCTTTCTCTAATACATCAATTGCACGATTAGCCATTTCTTGAGATTTATCTTTTGGGATGACTACTACTCCTGAATCATCTCCAACTATCCAATCTCCTGGATCTACTTTTTTACCCGCGCATATAATACTTACATTTATCTCACCGAGACCTCTGGGTTCACCTGCTGTAGGCGTAAAATGTCTTGCAAAGAGCGGGAACTTGATCTTTCGTATATCATCAATATCTCTTACTCCCCCATCGATTACTACTCCTGAAATACCCTTTACTTTGCAACTCCATGATGCTAACTCACCCCATACAGCATCTCTTCCTTCACATGCATCGATAACTATTACATCACCCTTAGTGGCAACCTCTATTGCCTCAACAGGCTTACTCCAATCCCCATTATATGCTCTTACAGTTACGGCCTGACCAACAAATTTTAATGGATGATCTTCAGTACCTATCCACACAGGCTTTAAACCTTGTAGTTCACCCGATCTATGCATTGCATCAGAAATATTGGGACAAGATACCATCATTAAGGCGTCTCGAATTTGAGATTCATCATATTTTTTAAATAAATCAGATTTGATCGGTTTTGTAGATTCAACAGCTTTAACTATATTTTTGGCAGATAATTCTGGACTTTCTGCTTTATAAAGTGCACCACCAACAATAATTAAATCAACTCCAATTTCTTTTGCTCTCGCTGCTGTTTCACTATTGATCCCTCCCGCTATCCCTAACCAGGTTGTAGGTTTTAAGTTCTTCTTCAATTTACGAGCAATTTCAAGAGTTTTTTCACCTCCATAGATCACTTGCTGATCAACACCAACGTGTGAGCATATCATGTTAACACCCAATTCCTCTAACTCTAAGGCTCTTTCCACGATCCTTTCTTCTGGAATATCGATTGTATCACATCCAAGCATAACTCCATATTGCTTTGCAGCTTCCACCGCTTCTGTGACAGAATGATCGTCACTTCCTCCTAACATAAAAACAACGGTCGCTCCTGATTTAGCAGCTATTTCGATCTCTGCAGATCCTCCATCTACGGTTTTCATGTCTGCTACAATTACCCTATTTGGGAATTTTTTATGTAAAGCTCGCACCGCGTTCATTCCTTCAGATTTTATCAAGGGTGTTCCTGCTTCTATCCATTCTACACCTCCTTTAATCGCTTCTTCGGCAATTTGTAATGCTCTATGCAAATTGATTAAATCTAAAGCGATCTGGATGAAAGGTTTATTTTCTCTTTTTCTTAGCATTATCTTCTCCTTTTCATTATTTCAATGATTCATTTGTTAACGTTTAGGAATAAAGATTTGTTAAAATAAAAAGTTTTATTCTTTCATCTAGAAAGACTCTTTCTTACTGTTTACTTTGGAGTAGATGAAAATCATATTACTAAGATAACGCATCTGGTTATTAGTGAAATAACGAAAATTCGTTTATATGAATAAAATTATAAATTTGTATTTATAGTTATAATTATATAACCTTTTACATTTTAGAAAATTTCAAGATATAATTTAATGTGACTTTTAAATAGGGGACTAGTAATGGCTGAAGAATACGATTATCTTTTTAAATCTATTGTTGTAGGTGATGGAGGAGTTGGAAAGACTGCTCTCACCCTTCGGTTTAGCAAGGGTTTCTTTACTGAGGATTATAAAATGACAATTGGCGTGGATTTTCACGTTAAAACTATTTCCATCGATTCTAACGAAGGTCCAATTCGTGCTAAATTACAAATATGGGATACAGGTGGACAGGAAAGATTTAGCTCGATTAGACCCATGTATTATCGCGGATCCTTGGGAGCATTATTAATATTTGATTTAACAAATTCGGCAAGTTTTGATCATCTTCCCGGATGGATTGAAGAAGTGAGAGCAAATGTAAAAATAGAAATTCCATTATTACTTGTCGGTAATAAGAGCGATCTAGCTGACCAGCGGGTAGTTTCATTAGAAGAAATTAACAAATTCACCGAAAATTTTAATCTCTATTATATGGAAACCTCTGCAAAAACAGGTGAAGGTGTTGGTGATTGTTTTTATATTCTTGCTTGTCTAATGATAGGATCTGGAGTACCAGATCAACTTATATCAAAGGGTATTGTATTTAGTCCAGGTCAGATTTCTATTATAGTTCCTGAAACCTTTGTCCCTCCGGCACCTCAAGTTCAAGATAACTATGAGTATTCAGCACCCCCTGTTCCAGAACCATTTCCAACTTTGGAACAAAAATCTTCAAATTCGATTCAGTCTGAACCAGAATTTGAGTACGCTGCTCCTCCTGTTCCAGAACCACCAAGTACTGTCCAATCTACTTTTGAGTCAGAATTTGAACCTGAAATTCCTATACCTGAATCTGTAATTGAAACAAAGCCAGCTTCGTTTGCTGAATTTGAGTTTAAAACCCCAGAGGATATACTTGCTGAGGAAGAAGTATTAAATAAGTTAGGACCACCAATCGATTCTTCACCGGAAACATTCACATCTTCTACGAAAGAAACTTATATACCAAAGGCTACTCCGTTTACTTCAAATATCCCGGTTCCTGCACCTCCTCCCGAAGATTTCCAAATAGACAAATCAATTCCTATGCAAGAAACTAAAACATCTGCCCCATTTATGACATCTGGGGAACCACCTACTGAAAAATCAGATTCATTAGTAGACTATATGCCCGAGCCAGTGATATCTAAAAAAGATAAAAAAAAAATAGAAAAACAGAAAAAGAGAGAGGAAAAGGAGAGAAAACTACAGGAAGAAAAGGAACGCCAGCAGAAATTAAACGAAGAGATGAAAAAGGCGAAAAAGGAAAAAAAGGAAAAAAAGGAAAAACCTAAAAAGGAGAAAAAAGAACAAGCAGTACAAAAGGAAATTTTGTTGTCACAACCATCCTTGGCAACCTCTGACGAATCAGTAAACACTCCTTCTCTATTTCAAACTTTGGCACAAAAAGAGGAACCAGTTGAGAAAATTCAATCAACCTCATTTGTTCCGTTTAGTAAAACAATAGAACCGCAAAAACAAAAGAAGAGCACTTTGAGGATAATCCCAAATGCTGCGGATATAGAAGCTAAGCCAAGCTCATTCACTCCTATTCAATCCCCCACTCCCTCCTCAGTCAAAAAAGATTTAATTATCTGTAAAAATTGTGGGGCTATGCTATCTTCCGATTATGCATTTTGCAATAAATGTGGTAGCAAATTGTAAAAATGAGGGTTAAAAAGTTAAACTCTTTATAGATCTTTTCCACAGATAGGACAAGTGCTCCAAATTTTTTTTATTTTTGAGTTACAATGAATACAAACTTTTAAATCAGGATCAATAGTAGTTTGAGGACTATTAAAAATCGTTAATTTACTTGGCGATGTTTGGAGGGGTTTTCTTTTCGTTAGAGATTTAGCAGGATCTAAAGGTATTTCTGTAGGTGGCTTTATTACCTCTCTGGTAATGTGAGGTGTTGAAATTTGGGAAACTACAGGGACTCTCGCATATTTTTGAGGTTTAATTTCAGCTTCCCTAATTTTCCCTTTTATTTCATCTCTTTCAATTTTTGTGGGTTTTTCTTCGGGCTCTCCTACTGATTCTCCAACTTTATAATAAAAATATTTTTTATCATTGTTCTCGATAATTTTTTCGCCACCTTCTAAATATACTTCAATATAATAAATAATTACTGAACCAGCAGGAACTTCAGCAATTTCAGCGAGAAAATAGTCTGTCTTTGACTCCATTAGCATCTGATACCACGATTTTCCCCTGTCAGCACTAAAAATGAGATTTACAGATATGATTGCTTTATCAAAATCTTCTTCAGTTATTTTTACTACGATTTTTATTGTTTTCTTTTGAGATTCTGGTGATGTGGTAAATGCTTTTGCTTCCAATTCATCCCATGCTGTACCACATTTTGGACAATTCGTGAACCAATTAGGATATTCAAAGCTACATTTAGAGCAATTTTTAGTAAAATATCGAGTTGTTTTTATCCCAAGGGCTTTTTTATCTTTTCCCATACTCTTAAGTCAAATTTTTTGAAATTAAACTCCCAAATAAATTTTTTCTAATAATAAAATAATAACACTAATTAAATATATTTTTTCACCGATGTTAGAATTTAGAGCGTAAGAAGTTATTAGAATCATTCTTAAAATTGAAATTATTATGCAAAATTCCACTATTGATTTAGGAATTTATAAGAAAAATTATTCCTTCATAAAAAACGAGATGAATCACGTGAAGAATATTTCTCAATAACCTTAATAATTTCTTCTCCTAAATCTACTTCATAATGATTTGCGATACAGATTATAGAAAATAGAAGATCTCCTAATTCTACTCCAATTTTTGAAGGATAATTTTTAACTTTTTTAGGTTTGTATCCCTCTATTGAATTAATTTCTCTTGCGAGTTCTCCTAGCTCTTCCATAACAGCACAAATCATTGATAAGGAGGGCCAATAACCACCATGGACTTGGATCCATATATTAACTCTTTCTTGAATATCTTTAAGTGTTATTTTTTCAACCATATATGGAATAGTATGAGGTTGTATTAAAAATTACAAAATAAATAATTAGTGTCCAATATTATCCCGTTTACGTGATTCCCATTCCGCTTTTTTACCAGGATTATATCGATTTACTTCACTGTAATAACCTGTGACTCTAGAATAGACTTTTACATCTTTTGAATTACATATTGGGCAAATAAATTGAGCCCCCCTAACCATAGTTCTACAGGAAGGACAATAAATGAAATCAGAAGTATATGCAAAATAGGCGGTGTTAGTATTTAGGCAAATGTTTTTGGTAAGTTCCCATAAACCATAAATGTCTGGTTTCTGTTCACCCAACCATATATGAGTAATAACACCTCCATTGACAATTGGGTGAAAATCTCCTTGTTTTCTAATTCTCTCTGCTAAAGAAATATCCGCATCATATCTAAGATGATCTGAATTTGTATAATAAGCAGAATTACCCTTAGACTGAGGAATTGCTCTTTTTGGAAAATGCTTTAAATCTAATTTCGCTAAACGATTAGAAGTCGACTCTGAAGGTTGTTCCCAGAGCGAATAATATTTCTTGTCTCGTTCTGTCATGGTATTACACTTAGCAACCATGTAATTCAATATTTTTTTCCCTAGTTCATACGCCGTTTCATCCTCATGTAATTCATATCCCGTTAAACTTGTAACTGCTTCATTCAAACCAGTAAATCCTATCGATAGGTTTTGATCATTGATATTAAATATTGGTTTCCCGTTGATATTACCGCTACATAAAGGTAAATGACCCGTTTTTAATCGCTTTTCCATGAGATTCCATTTTTTTTTAAGTATTTTCGCAGAAAGTTCCATTTTTTGATCTAATATGGTAAAATAAGTATCCTCATTTTCAGAAAGATAGGCATATCTAGGTAAATTTAGACTTACTGATTGTAATGAACCAATTGTAACATAATTTTCCCATACATTAGCATTCTTTCGTTTTTCGGGATCAAGTATACATTGTTCCATAATTTGATTCCCACTTAAGAATTTCCTGCAACATTGACTATGAATTTCATCTGGCATCCATTCCGGACACATATTAAGGAAATAAGGAGTTCCCATTGTAGCTGCTTCCTCCATCAGTTTCAGATAGGAGGGTTCGAATTCCCGAAGCCAATCTTTCTTCATTTTTATTTCATGTTTCGGAAAGGCAAAAAGTTTGCCATTATGATCACCTTGAATATATACATTTGTTAAAGCATCAAATAGCTTTAGACACTCATTTAGATAATCCCCATAAACACCTTTTGGTTGTCCATGTGGTCCAATGGCAGGTATATTTAATAAACCTTCAGGTACGGTTGGAGTGCATGATATCGAGGTAAATGGTACTTGTCCACCTCGTGCTGCAAAAATTTGATTCGTTTCAAAAATTAAACATTGCATTGATTGCTCTATTTCTCTATCAGAAATTCCACGTGCATAGGGAGCAAGAAAAGTTGTAATATAATCATATCCCTGACCTCCACTGAACTCTCCTTGAATAATCCCTAACCATTTTGCTAAGTGGGTCACAGCTACCCTTAGGCTACCAGCTGGACCAGATTTATTACAATGAGCCCAACTTTCAACAGGAGGTAAGCCATGTTGAAGTATCATCCTTGGATCCCATTCTTGACAAAAGGGTCGTAAGTCAAAATATCGAAGCATATGAATATGAATATCACCAAATAAATGAGCGTGAGCTTCCTCAGAATCTAATATCCTTAAAAGAGCATATTCATCAGATATTCTATTTGCAGCCCAATGATGAATACTTTCTGGATTCATATCCTGATTTGAATTTTCATCAACCCCATACTCTAGAATTGCCTCATAATCCATTAATGGCATTCCAATTCTGGTATATATCTTTCGTTCTTCTTCATAGTGTTGTTCTGATAGAATTGAACAAACAATTTCTCTGATATGAGGTCCTGATAAAAATTTTATCCCTGAAGAGATAATTCTTCTAACTACAAGTTCAGTAATCCTATCTGCAGATTTTTGATCAAGATTTGTTTCTCTAATCAGACTCTGTTCAATTTTAACCGGATCAAAAGCAACAACATCACCTTCAGTACGAAAAACTTGAGGTAAAAGTTTATTTAAATATTTTCTTCTTATTTGTTCGGTATTTTTTTCTTTTAGCATTTTAGGATTTGATACCAATACCAATATATTCCATCTCTTTTTTGATTCAGGTAAAGATCAATAATAAAGAACTACGATATTAGATATTTTTTAGTGCTAATTTTTGTCGGGAGCATGAGCTGAATTAAGAGAATTATTAATTCTTTATTATCGTAAATATTTTACCTCTTTTGATATAAAAATTTATTTATTTTTCCAATTTAAACTTATTTTATTAACTCTTTATTTTCAATCTTATTCCTTGTCTATTTATACTCAAGAAAAGTTCATAATTTTTTGGTGACTATCTGATTTCTAATTTTTCACTACTGTTATTCTTAATATTACAAAATTTTGTCGCAGAAATTACAATTTATCCTAGACTTTTTGTATAAAAAGTAGTACCAAAACTTTAAAAACAAAAAATTTTTCAAAGGAGATTCCTTGAATAAATGTACTATGGGACCAAATATTATGAGTAAAACAAATATTCCACCTATTGAATTTTTAGAAGGAATTTTTCGTAGAACAATGGTTTATAATGATGATCTCATGTTATGCCACTTCATTCTTGAGAAGGATGCTGAGGTTCCACTACACAGTCATAAAGAACATCAAGTTGGTTATATAATAAAGGGAAAATTAAAATTTTTTACAGAAAATCGAGAATTTTTAGCCAAGGAAGGAGATAGTTACATCTTCGCTTCTAATGAAAAACATGGAGCTATTGTGGTAGAAGATTCTGAAGTAATTGATGTTTTTAACCCTGCGAGAGAAGATTATAAATAATACTTATTGAATTTTTAGTAATCATATCTTAAAACTGGAATCAAAGTTAAAAAACCTTCACCATTGGTAAGCAGCAACAGCAAAGATAGCAAACATACAAAACAGAAATTCACCTAATAACCAATCAAGGAAATAACTTTTTTTCTTTTCAGGAGTACTTTTTATTTTTGAAGCTAATCCAAAGCTTACAGCCGAGTTGGTCCCGATAAAAATAATAAAGCTAAAAGTCATTTCATTTAAACTTAAAGTTATTATATGAAGAATATCATCAAGAAGTACCCAACCACCCATAAAAGCCCCTAATCCTAATAGGAACATCCAACCAGAAAATTGAATGATCTTTTCAAATTTAATATCTATTTCAGAAATAGCCCTTTTCCGATCAATCCGTTGTTTTCTAACTTTCGACATATCTTACTCAAATATTCTTCTTTAGAATTATTAAAAATTTTATAATTCTTATTGTTTATTATTTCATAAATCTGATTTAGCAAGTTTCTTAAGGCCTATTTTTTAAGAACAAAATCGCTTTTGCAATGTCCCCATTGCATTCAATTAACACCGATTCCGCTTCCTTTCTATCCACGTTTGCTTGTGAGGCAACTAACATAATATCATTCTCAGTGATTGTGGGTTTCATCTCAGCTGGTTCCAATATTTCTCCTTCTTGACTTTCTATATCCGTGCCAACTGTGATTTCATCAGGAGAATATTCCTCCGCTTGTCCTATTATTTGATAAATTTCTTGTCCCGCTTGCTTCATAAGAATTACTTCAGGTTGTTCTAATATAAATGTTTTTTCTATTCCTTCGATAATTACTCTTGTGGCGTCAATTTGATCCATTTCAATTCCTTGTTGTTGCATTCTTCTTCGCATTTGTCTTGAAGCCATTTGACTACCTTCTCTCTTTTTGACAGCTGACGGGCGTTTAGGTCTACTCTTAACCTTATCTTGCATTTCTTTTGGTAGTTTTACCAAGATATTCACTTTTAAAAGTAATTCGTATGTAATTATATAATAAATTGCAATTTAAATTTTTGATTTATATATCCCCTTTCTCACATTTACCGCAATTCCGCTTGAGAGAGATGTTATATACATTGGTGGTAACTTTAATTTTCCAATTGCTAAAAGCTCATCATCTTGATTAACTACAATAACTTCATCTGAGGCTCTTAGATTTTCATCAACATCAATAACATGTTTACAGAACACATTCCTCCCCTTTTTTATGAATTCAGAGATATCATTTAAAACAATTACTCTCAGCTTAGGAGGTACAGTATTTTTAATAATTATTCGAGCGGAATGTATACTTAGAGTAAAAAAACCATTATTTGGACGTAAGACAAGGATTAATTCATTATCCATGTAAACATATCGGATTTTTTGAGTGGCAACCGATCTTTCAATCCGAATCTTGTCGAGATCATTGAATAATAGATCTGTTATATCTTTCCCAAATTGATAATCGGAAATTGCTTTTACTTGTCTTAAACCTAGTAGAAGCTTGGTGTCCATTGGTTAACACAAATAATAAGTTTGTTACGTAAAAAGAAGTAGCAAAAACATAAAAAATTATAGCATATACTCATTATGAGTATAGTCGTGATTCAACACAATTATCTCTGATTTTTTTCATAACTTTGTCAATAGCATCAACAAAATCTTTGTTCATTATTATATCGGCATCTTTTCGTATTGCAAACATACCCGCTTCTGTAGAAATAGCTTTGATGTCTGCGCCAGTTGCACCTTCTGTTAAACTTACTAATCTATTAAAATCAACTTTTTCTTCAATATTTAATTTCCTCGTATGAATTTTGAAAATAGCTTTTCTTGCTTCATCATCTGGAATAGGGAACTCAATCATTCTATCAAATCTTCCTGGTCTTAATAAGGCAGGATCTAAAATATCAACCCGATTTGTCGCTCCAATAATCTTTACATCTCCTCTCATTTCAAAGCCGTCTAGTTCACTTAATAATTGCATCAAAGTTCTCTGGACTTCTCTATCTCCAGATGTGGCTATCTTTAGTCTTTGAGATCCAATAGCATCCAATTCATCTATAAAAAGTATTGTTGGAGCCTTTTCTTTAGCCATATTAAAGATTTCCCTTACTAATCGAGCACCTTCACCAATGAATTTTTGTACTAATTCAGAACCAATGATTCTAATAAATGTTGCCTCAGTTTCATGGGCTACTGCTTTTGCTAACAGAGTTTTCCCTGTACCAGGAGGACCATACAATAATACACCTTTAGGTGGTTCAATTCCTATCTTTTCGAAGAGTTCTGGTTTCTTCAATGGCAATTCGACGGTTTCTCTTACTTCTTGTAGTTGTTCTTCTAATCCTCCCACATCAGCATAGGAGATATCTGGTATTGAGTCAATTACTTCCATACCTTTTACAAAGGGGTCTAATTTAGTAGGTAATACCTCCATAATTGCGAATGTTCTCTGATTTAAAGCAACCCTCATACCCGGAGTTAATTTTTCGTTTTTTACTTTTCTGCTTGCATTTACTACAAAACTTGGTCCAGTGGAACTTTTTACTATTGCCCGACCTTTTTCGTCGATAAAATCTATTATTGTTGCAGAAACCAAGGGTGGTTCTCTCAATCTATCAATTTCATTTCTTAAACTATGTAATTCTTGTTCTAACCTTAATCGTTCAGCATCTAATAGTTGTTTCTCTGTTTCTAAATTTCTTAATCTTTTTTCTAGATGTCGGGTATATGTTATTAGATATTCCCCGTCTTTAGTCTCTTCTCGTTTTTTCTTTTCCTTTATCGTAGTCAAAAATATTATACTCCTTCTTTTCTCATTAATAATAAAATCTTTAGTAACTACTTTAAATTTATAATAAACTTTTAATCATTTAAATTTAAGGTTACCATTCTACTATTAGTTAAAAAACTCGTTTTTTAAAAAATCTATATATTATAAAATATAACGGAATGAAAACCATAAAATATAAGAGTTCTCCATTATAACCTCAAACTAAAAGAAGAGTTATATTTTCACTTTCACTTGAGGATGATTCATGCCTAAGCCTACATCTACTGATAATGTAAAGGAATGTCAAATTTGTGGCAGCATTATTTGGGGTAAAGGACATAAAGTTCTGCTAGAGGGTGCTAAAATTATAGTTTGTTATAATTGTGCTCAGCATGGAACAAAAATCCATGAACCCACATCCTATACATATGGAAAGAAGCCAGTTAAAAATAAACCTTCTGTTACCCCTAGAACTCCAAAATTTATATCACCAGATATAGAAGAATATGAAATCGTGGCGGATTATGCTGAAATAGTTAGAAACACACGGAGTAAACTTGGACTCAATCAGGATCAATTCGCGCAGAAATTGAATGAGAAACCCTCTCTAATCAGAAGAATTGAAACTGGGAAAACTGAACCTACAGTTAAACTCGCACAAAAAATGCAAAAAATATATCAAATTCAATTATTAACTAAATCTGATGATACTAAATCTGTTATTCAAGAGAGTAAATTCATGAAAAAATCATCAGGGAGTTCTTTAGGAGATATTGCATTTATTAAAAAGAAAAAGAAAGAATAATACTCAAATATTCAATTGAATAGGTTTTGAAAAACCCTCTCTTCAGGAAATTCTTTGAATTTGGATTTTTGTTGAGTTATAAGCTCCTGAAAGCCCTAACTCCTCAGGAATATCTGAGGTGAAAATATTCACATTCGGTCTTTTACAATAAGCAGAATTCCCTCCGGAATAAATAAGTGCTGTTCCCGGTTTTAAACTTTTTAGTTCAGACAAAATATAGCGAGCAGAACCGAACTCATTCGAAACCATTACTTCATCCTCTAATTGTAATTCCAAAGTGTTTATATCATTTGGACTCAAAAAAATTTTACCAAAATCCTGAGTGTATTTCGTGTTTAACTGAGTTAATTGAGAGTGTAAATAATAAGGATGAGAGGGTGAAATTAATATGAATTCATTTTGCTCACGGTTGAGTTTTTGGTTTATTAAATCATTCTCAAAATCAAAATTTAAATGTTGTATTTGGATTTTATGATTTGAGGTAGGAAATTGAAGATTATTAAAGGGAATCTGTTCTTGGTTAAACAATAAATAGTACCCATTTTTAAGAAGATCTTTTTTAACCTTTGATGGCAAAATACTAAGAGACTTATTGAAAACCATTTCTTCTGATTCAATGAACAATGTGGAATTATCATCCCTAATTCTACGGGCTAATTGCTGAAAAAATTCATAATTCGATAAGCAATCGGGATAGGGACAGGGTCCTCCAATATTAATCGATAAGCTTGGTATGTAGTAAGGTTTGATTATATCGTACGACTCCAAATCAAATTTTGCAGGTATTACAATATTAGCATATTGAGTCGTTTCATTTAAAAACATATCTAAAACTACTACAAATAATTCCTTCCTCATAAGAGCTTCTCTAAATATGTTTTGATTGGGAAGGGAACTCGCGGGATTAAAATTATATATAATCAAAAGTTTATAATTTCCAGTAGAAAGGGCTTCACCAAGTGTTATTAGAGGAATTTCATTTAAGGGAGATAAAGTATCAGAGCTAGTTAAATACTCTATTACTGGATGGATAATAGGATTCATGAAGTCACTTTGAGAATATATTAAACCCGTTCCTCGTTTACCAATATTACCAAGTAAAATTTGAATCAGTGCTATGGATTGGATTATCCTTCCCCCATATAAATCTTTTTGGACCCCATAACCGATCATAAATAAAGTCTGGTGTTTATATTTAATTAATAATTGTTCAACTTCCTGAATAGCTTCAATATCAATACCAATTTGAGAAACTAGTGCATTTCCATCAAAATTCTCTAGTTTTGAGAGCAATTTTTTATAATTGTCAATATTTTCTTTTAAAAATTTGATATCGTCAGCTTTATGTTTAATTAATGCCTTAAGGAGTATTCTAGCTATTATATGTTCCGTTCCAGGATTAATATGTAAAAAAAAATCTGATTTTTTTGCGACTTCGGTAAGTTTCGAATCAATAACTACTAATTTGCAGTTATTTCTTATCGCTTGTTTTACCAAGAAATAGGCATGAATATTCCGTTCTGATAGATCGCTTCCCCATATTATAATTAACTTAGTAAAAGGATCAAGAATTTGAAAAGGATTTGTTATTGAATGTGTGCCAAATAATTCTTTTAATCCCGCGCATCCTCCCTCGTTGCAAATCCCTCCATTGGTGGTCGTAACACCAAAATTTGCAAAAAATTTAAGAGGGGAGTACATCGATATTAAACCTGAATTTCCCGAATAAAAAGCAGCAATTATTGAGTTCGGATCTTCAGATTCTCTAATTTCTATTATTCTTTGGGATATAATATCTAGTGCTTCACGATTAGATATGGGCCTAAAAATATTACTCGGTTTTTTATTATTTCTCAACAAGGATTTTTTAATACGTTCTGGATGGTAAATTAGATCTTGTCTTCGTTTGTATTTTGGGCAGAAAAAGCCATTGGTAAAAGGATGATTCTTCAAGGGTATAGCATTAATAAATTTGTGTTCTTGATTCTCGTCATTCCATATCCCATTGAACACACATGCTCCATAACAATCCTTTGTGCACGTCCCAAGCCTAATTTTTTTTTTCATGAAATAACTTCAAATTAAATTCTATTTTCTTCTTATGCTGAAAATTCAAATTAAATTCTAAGATCTAGCTTTAATCCACAGTGATCTTAACTTTCTGATTTGAAGCAATCCTTCTTCTTAAGAATTCGATTATTTCCTTGTTATCTTGGGCTTCTAAAGGACTCCCACAATCAGGGCATCTAAAATTAAGTTCGAAAGCTTCCTCAAAATTATATTTCTTATTGAAACTTTCACAACTGGGACAAACAAAGAAATAATTATTCTCTTCAAAACTTAGTCTTTCTCTTAATTTAGAATCTAATAGATTTTTTTTTTCGAGAAGTATTTCTTCCAGTAAATCGAATTCATGCCACCAGTAATAAATAAACCATCCTGTAGATTTATCACGGATGCGTCTAAATTGCGCTAGCTTTTCAGAGTATAATTTATAGAGAGTTCTTCGAACAGAATTCAATTTTAAAATTTCCTTATCATCAGGTTCAAAATCAATATCCAGACCTTCAATTTGATCTTTGATATTCTCTGTGATATCCTCATCCGTTATGTCCAAGGATTCAGAATTTAAGAGTTCTAATCCGACATAAATAGCGATCTCCCCACCAATAATGTACAATAGACTTTTTAGCGCGGGATTTAATTCTTTAATGAATTCTGACCTCGTTCATTTCATAGTATTAAATTGATAATTAAATATCTTTTATTGAAATTAAATTTTTTTAAAATCTTTAAGAAAACTAAATATTTTATTATTAGACAGAAAAAGAATATTGCTTTTCAATTAATTCACCATCAATGTCAACTGAACGAAATAGTCTACCTTTTCTAACTGCGAGTATACGTTTTAATCCCCAATCATCAACATGATCGGGTAAATCTATATCTGATATTTTATAATTATTCTTAATTATGATGGTTTTCCATTTCTCTGGAATCTCTGATGTAAAATCAGGTAAAGCCAGATCTTTTACCATGCTTAAATTCTTCTCATTATTACTTATAATACCTGTACAAAAGCCGATTCTCTTAGCTAGGTCATCTTCATCAATTTTTTTCTGAGATGGTTGAGGTATGTTTTTTTTAGTTGTAACTTTGCAGGTAGGATTAAGATTGAAAGAAATTAAATAGTAACTCGTTTTTCTAAACGCATTAATACTCTCCAAAAGTGTTTTTCGATCAGTTAGACTGAGAATGTTAGCTTTGTAATTTTTTGTTTTACCCGTAGATTTTTCTAAAAATTTTTTTAGATTCCAATCAAATCCTAAGTTTGTAATTAATTCACTGATATCACTCCCAGAGATGAGAGTTCCCTTTATCTCTATTTGATCTTTAGATATTGTATTCGCAACAACTTCAATAATTAAATCTTCATATTCATGGCTCCCCCTCAGGGTGATCCGAGTCTTTGTTTTTGATATTTTAATTGCAGGTCCAATAAATTCTCCTTTTGAATATTTATAAAAATGACGATGAACATCTATATGTTCTTTTGCAGGATTTTCTAAAACAGGAGATTCTGTCAACTTTTTTAGGAAATGCATGATAATCTTTAAGATTTTTTTATAGAAAATAAATTCAAAATTTATTTATTAATGTAATTAAATATCAAAAGTAAAGCGTTTTAAATTTTATTCATAATAAAATTAAAAAAAAATAATTCATAAATTTCTAGTACTAATTATATTAATAAGGCAACTACTTATGGCAGATATTCCTTCTTTAACGTTATGGACTTTAGCATGGATTTTCCTTTTCATTGGTTTAATAGCACTAATAGTTCTAGTTGTTTATACTAGATACGGCAGAGAAAAATCAGTCCGATTATCAGTAATCAGTATCATAATTTCTGCTATATTTTTAGGATTTTCTATTCATTTCTTTCTACTAAACTATGGTATATAGTTTAAGTAAATAAAGAGCAAGTACATTTTTTTTAAACTTAATATTTAAAAAAGAAGAAAAGTTTACATTTTATAATTCAAATTTCTTGAGTTTTACTATAAATCAAAAGGAGAATAAAATGCTTTTTCAATTATTTCAAGGTGATCCACTTTTATTTGTATTGTGGCTTATCTTAGCAACTGTTATAGTAGCTCTAATTCTCTATATTGCTGTTTTAGTTATTGTTTCAAAGACTAAAGCATCAGACAAAAAATTTTTGATCATTCTGTTGGCTTTTATATGTGTACTTGTGATTCCAATAGTTTTAGGTGCAGTTGGTGCTGTGTTTGCAGTTTTTAATAATATCCCTTGGAGTGATGGTAACTACCTGACACTTTTAATCCCAATAATTGGTTTTTTAATAATTCTGGTTCTTGCCAAATTTCTGTTAGATGTCGCCTGGGATAAGGCTTTATGGATATCATTGTTGACATTATTTGTCTTATTCCTTCTATACACATTGATTCCCGGACTTGCTAGCTTTCTTGGGTTTACGTTATAATTAAAAAAATAATATTTATTCCTATTTTTTTCTTTTTAATCAGTTTGAAAGATTAACTAAAAAGTTGTTTTGAAAAAACGAATCGGACTATATTTTTTCTTTTAATTTCAGTCTTGGGGCAAGTCCTAAACTCATCATTTCTTGCAAGAGTAATTTAAATGCGTAGGAACAAACAACCTTCGAAATGATAGTTCCTTCTCCACATACGGGACAATATCGTTTATCTCGGTTTCGATCATATACTGCTAAAAGCCCACATTTTTCACAAACTAATATTACCGTTCGATCTGATTCATCAAGTAATCTTTCTTTCAATAGAAGAGCAGAACCATGACCCACTAGACAATCTCGTTCCATCTCACCAAATCGTAATCCTCCCTCTCTTGCTCTTCCTTCTGTAGGTTGCCTTGTTAATATTTGAACGGGTCCACGAGCTCTGGCATGAAGTTTATCAGCAACTAAATGATATAATTTTTGATAGTAAATGGGAGCACAATAAATGCCTGCTTCATATTTCTCACCCGTTATACCGTTGTACATGACTTCCCTTCCATTGAATTCAAATCCAGATTCCACTAATTGCTCTTGAAGTTGAGTAATATCTGTCCATTCAAACGCAGTGGCATCACCTAATTTTCCATCAACACATGCAATTTTACCACTAATCCCTTCAAAAAGCTGTCCCAAAGTCATCCTCGAGGGCATCGCATGCGGATTTACAATGATATCAGGGATAACACCTGATGATGTGAATGGCATATCAGACTGTTCTACAATTAATCCAAGTACCCCCTTTTGGCCATGACGAGACGAGAATTTATCCCCCAACTCTGGAATTCGTAAATCTCTTACTTTTATTTTAACGAGTTTGTTTCCATCAACCGTTTCTGAAATAATGACTGTGTCAACAATTCCTTCTTCGTTGTGCCTCATGTTCTTCGATGTTTCTCGTCTATTAGGTTGCATAAGTTCGAATTCTTCATATGATTTTATAAATCGGGGTGGCGAAGTTCTTCCAATTAGAACATCTCCCCCATTAACTTGAGTTTCAGGTTCAATAATTCCATCTTCTTCGGATAATAACCGATACGATTCAGCTGATTTAAAGCCTCTAACTCCCCTCTCAGGAATCTCAAATTTATCAACTTCTCCTCCCGGATATTTTCTTTCTTCTGCATCATATGTTCTGAAGAAATGACTACGAGCAAGGCCTCTTTCGATTGATGCTTTATTTATTATTATCGCATCTTCGATATTAAAACCCTCAAAACTCATCATTGCAATAATAAAGTTCTGACCTGCAGGGCGTTTATTTATACCAATTATCTCCATTGGACTTGTTTTCACTAATGGTTGTTGAGGATAATGCAAAGTGTGTCCTCTGGTATCAAGTCTTAAATGCATGTTTGCTGCGAATAAACCTAAAGCTTGCTTTACCATTCCCGCCTCGTAAGTATTTCTTGGAGATTGATTATGTTCCGGGAAAGGTATAATTGAAGCACAAATTCCTAGAATTGCAGCTGGAGATATTTCTAAATGTGTATGCTCTGACGTTAAATCTTCCTCAAACATAGCAATATACGCATTCTCTTCTTCTTCTGCATCTAAAAATTCAATAACACCTTTTAGGACTAAATCTGACCATCTATATTTACCTTGTCTTAATTTCTCAATGTCATCCTTTCCAATCAAAAGTTTCCTGTTTTTCAATATAAAAAGTGGTCTTGTAGCCCTTCCCGCATCACAATTTATTTGTATTTCCTTTGAATCATGGTAATATCCAATATTTACATGCTGTCCGATTTCACCTTTTCTTCTTTTCTCTCTAAGCTGTCTAATAAATGGATTATATTGTTGGTGGACACCTACAAGTTTTCCGTTTAAGAATACTTTAACCTTATCGCCTTTTACATTTTTTACTTCATTTATAGGAATTACTCCTAAATCAATAAGTATATTTTCTATGATTCTCTCATCCGTTCCTACAGAAATTATAGAAGCTAAACCAAGATTTTTAACTAACCCACAATTCGGTCCCTCTGGAGTTTCTGCTGGACAGATCTTACCCCATTGAGTGGGATGGAGATCCCTAGCCTCAAAATGAGGTTGACTACGGCTTAGTGGAGAAATTACTCTTCTTAAATGACTCAACGTTCCTACATGATTATGTCGATTTAGAAGTTGACTTACTCCAGCTTTGCCTCCCACCCAATTTCCGGTCGCCAGAGCATGTCTAATTCTTTCTGTAATTACATCTGCTCTAACAGCTGTTTTAATATTTGGAGCTCTACCTCGAACAGCAGTTCTTTCAAGTTGATATTTAATATCTTTTACAAGGTTTAAAAATGCAACTCTAAAAAGCGACGTGAACAATTCTCCCGCTAATTTGAGTCTTTTATTAGCATAATGATCCTTTTCATCTGGTTCCCGTATTCCTTGAGCAAGCTCCATTACTTTTTGTGCCATTTGTCCTAAATAGTATGCTTTTTTAATCCTATCTTCTTCCTCATTTCCAATATGAGGTAATAAATATCTATCTAAGACTTGTAGAGCCCTTCTGATTCGATAATCTTTTGTTTGTCCAATTGCGACTCTTTTTCCAATATAATCAAGAGCATTTTGTTGAGATTTCTCTGGGTCTTTAAGTACTTGAATTTCAGAGGCGACGTCTATAACTGGAATTAATTCTTTTTGAATTTCTTCATTCTCTGATATAGCTTCGAAAATCTCTCTATCCGAATGTAAACCTAAAGCTCTCATTAGAATTGCTAAGGGAATTTTCCCTGGAACAGAAGGAAATGAAACTCGTAAGTTACCATCCTTTTTTCTCTCGATAGTAACAGGCGCTCTAAAACCGCTTCGAGTTGAAAAAACTTTTGCTTGATG
Organism: Promethearchaeota archaeon; assembly: GCA_048940805.1. Lineage (GTDB taxonomy): Archaea > Asgardarchaeota > Lokiarchaeia > Sigyniarchaeales > SOKP01 > Loki-b32. The sequence continues at coordinate 41,539 of JBHLOF010000003.1, read as the reverse complement.
GGTAGCACTTGAACTTCTACTCGCCTCTTCTGCCAGTATTCTATTAGGAGCTAAATCCTCTTGGGTCACTAGAACTCTTTCCGTCCCGTTTATTATGAAATAACCTCCTGGATCCAGAGGATCCTCACCTTTATTAATTAATTCTTGCTCTGATAAACTTTCTAATGGGCATCGGCAGCTTTTTAACATGATTGGTATTTTGCCAATATAAATATCAAGAGTTTCTTCAGCTTCTTCTCTCTGTGTACGTTCATCAATCGTAATAGGGGTCATTTCCAAGGTAATATCAGCAGCATAACTTAATTCTCTTATTCTTGCTTCAATGGGAGTAATTTCCATAGTAGCCCCATCAGCCTCTCTGACTTTTGGTATCCCCACTTTGATTTTGCCAAATTTTATTTTAAATCCTGGGATATCTGGGATTACTTCCCCCGATTCATCAACGATAGCTTGCATTTCATATTCGATAAAGCTATTATAGGAATCTAAATGCTGACGCACTAACCCTTTTTCATCAAATAAACTTTTTAAAACAATCCATTTATCTTCATTCGATAACTTTTCTGAACTCACTGTTTACCATTCCCTAATTAGTTTCAAATTTGATAAAAAAATCATATTAGGTTTTTTCCTTTTTAACATAACGATAATAATCCACAGATTTTACTGTTGTATGTGAGTCTCTGACTATTCTTACAATGTCTCCCTCTTTTGCACCTATGGCAATGGCGACGGGATCTTTTTCAAAAAGCTGAGGTAAATCAGTAACTTCTATTTTATATTTCTGTAAGAGTTTTTGAGTTTCTTCTTTTGTCAAAAGAATATGTTGAGGAACGAATTTATGTAGAAGGACATCAATTTTTTTCTTCTTAGTCAAGGAAAAATCCTCGTATAAATCGATTTATAATTAAGAAAGTCAAACTTTTCTAAAAAATTTTATCATTTCTCATTATTTTCAAATATTTAGCTATGGTAAATGCTAGTTTTATTCTTCTTGAAAACAACGAAAAACCCAGTATCCGCTTCTTTTACATAGAATATCGATGTTTCTATTTGGAAACTCATTTTTAAGATAATTAAGAACATAAGGTGCTCCCATTTTCTTTCTTATAACAAATTGAAGAGAACCATTTGATTTTAAATAATATGGAATGAGACCGACTACATCCAAAAATTCTTTTCTTCCTTGTCGTAGAGGAGGATTCATGTAAATCCCATCAAATTGAAGATTCTTTGATTCGATTGGCTTAAAATAACTTCCATTGTATATACGGATATTTTTATTATTACTTAGGTTAAGCTTAACATTTTCTTTTACACACCATATTGCGTGTTTATTAATGTCAATTAAAAAGATAAGACTTTCTGGAGATTCATAACCAAGAACAATTCCAATAGGCCCATAACCACATCCTAAATCTAATAATACACTTGGTTGCTCAGGTATAATCATATGTTCGATTAAGATTTTTGTACCTAAATCTAATTTGTTAAACGAAAATACACCCGTTAATGTCTTAAAAACATAGAGATGTCTTCTCAAACTTTCTGATATTGTATGGATTTTTACTTTTACTTCGGGAAACTCACTAGAATAATGTTCATGTTTACGACTCATGATATAGAAAATATTTTAGTTAATATCTCATTTATTTTCATCCCATCGCGGATATATGCCTCTCTCCATAAATACTTTATTCGACTTTACAAGAATTCCTGATTTAGCTTTATATATTTGCATTGCATTCTTTAAAGAGGTACCAAATCCAATTAATTCTTTTTTCATCGTCATTAATGCAACTAACATATCAGGTTTAATTCGAGCGTCAATGTAGCATATACCCGCTGAAGCTAAATCCGCTCCGTGACAAATAGCATCAACTGCAGTATCACGTATATAAATCTTTGGTAAATGAGATACAATGCTTTCCATAGGTAATATAATTTTTCTCAGATAACGATCCTCATTTTCTAATTGAAAAATTGTAAATGCATCTTTCAAATTTTGGAGAGTAACAAGGGTATTATCTTCAACAAAGTTTCCAACTCTGGTACGTCTAAGCTCTAACATATGTGCACCAGAAGAAAGCGCTTCTCCTATATCAAAACAAAATTTTCGAACATAAGTACCCGCTTCACACCCAATTTTGAATAATACATGGTTATTATTTAACTCTAGGACTTTAGTATAATATATTTCTCTTATTCTTAGTTTTCTTGCTACGGATGAGACTAATGGAGGTCTCTGATAAATTTTACCTGTAAACAATTTAAATATTTTTTCAATTCGGGATAACTTTTCTGGGGCGTGTAAATAGAGTACTCCTACATATTCTTTACCTGCATTGAGTAATGCGGATAAAGCTCTCGTCGCCCTTCCCAAAGCACATGGTAAAATACCTGTCACTTTGGGATCTAAAGTTCCACCATGTCCTGCATTAGATATACCCAATATTTTTCTAACCCATGACACAACTTCATGACTAGTAGGACCACTCGGTTTATCTAAATTTATTACTCCATACTGTAATCGTAGATCAATACTCCTTTTTTCAGGTTCACAACCATACTTTGGATTAGTGTTATCGTGTGATTTCACTAGTAATTGCTCAGGTTCATCAGAGGGTAATTTATACTGATTATTTTCCATACTTAAGTACTAATGGGAGAGTATTTAAGGATCATAAATTTTGAAATTTCATAAATCTTTCTCAATATTGGTTTTATCAACATCTAAAATATTAATAATGTTTACAAAATACGGGCTATAGGGGAATTGAACCCCCGACCCTCCTTTTTATGAGAGAGAATCTCATAAATGTCAGGTTAAAAGCCTGCTGCGCTACCTGCCTGCGCCAATAGCCCAAATAAATAGTTAATTATAAGTAAAGATTGTACTTACATTAAATCAATTATAATATAAAAATTTTATTGTATGAGGTGTCTCTTCCTTAAGAATTGAATAATATATTGTCACCTTATAATTTAATGTACCTATTTGGTAAAATGTTCGTATCCATAATTTTTTAATTGGCTTCTAAGGTTATCTTTCATGATAAATATATTTTCCTCTGAAATAACCTTTCCAATACTGAATAAATTTCCACCTTGTGATCGGATTGCATTACGAGCTTTAGAGAAATTATTTATGGGTATAGTAAAAAAATGGATAAATTCCTCACCAGCATTGAATACCAAATCTTCTATCGGAATATTAAACTCTTGAGAGTATCTTCTTGCCTCTGGTTCAATCAAATTTTCATTAAACTCAATTTCAAAACCTCTATTTGGATTTGAATACATTAAATCTCTTAGTGATTTTGAAAAGCCATCTGAAGAATCTATACTTGAAGTAGCAAATTGGCTTTCTGATAAAATTAAGGCTTCAATTCCAGAAATTTTAGGTTCTAAAACGCTCATAATTGATTTATTATACTTTGGAAAATCTTTGATATTTCCCCCCCTATTTAAGAGAATATCAAAGCCAACACCAGTCAAACCAAATTTTCCATTTATAGCCAAGACGTCACCAACTTTGATCCCATTGCGAAAAATTATATCTGAATGATTCTTCCAACCAAAAGCAGTGGGATTTATGATTAATTCCTTAGTTTCATTGATATCTCCCCCAATATATTCAACGTCAAATTCTAAAGAAGAATCGATAATTCCATTTATCATCTCAACGAATTTTTCTTTTTTTAACTGCTTCGTCAACCCTAAAGATATAATCAATCCTTTTGGTCTAACTCCCTTTACCAATAAGTCACTAAAATTCATAACGACTGATTTCCGCCCAATCTGGTAAGAACTCATTTTCGGTGGTACATCAGTAGTAGAGACAAGCATATCAGAATTTAAAACCAATAAATTGCTTTTTTCATTAGCTTTAAATTCGTAAAAAAAGGAATCATCACTCCTTAAGTTCTTACCAGTTTTTCTTAAGACGAGTTCTTCAATAATTTTTATTAACTTAACTTCTCCAAGATCTCCTAATGTAGATTCGTTTTTCATTCGACTAAATTAAATCTAAACTTATTAATGTTTAAAATATAGAATACCTAATATTTATCCCTATTCTGTTTTAGATACACTAAAAATCATTATTATGCAGATAAGGTTTAAATTATGATTGAAGACAAAAACTTTTTTTTATAGCATTCTTCACTATATTGATTCTTAGGTGTAATATTGGTATGCCTCTGTGGCTTAGCGGTAGAGCAACATTTAATGCCATTTTGGGATAAATGTTAAAGATTCGTAATCTGTAGGTCGGGGGTTCAAATCCCCCCAGAGGCTTTCACACTTCTTCTGTGAAGATATACTTTTTTATCATTTGTAATGCAAGCATTTTAAAGGCATCATTGATATTTTCACCAGTTTTAGCAGATGTTTCAATATATGAAAGACTAAGATTATTTGCAAGTTCTTCTCCTTCTTCTGTTGACACAACGCGATCTTCAGTTAAATCTATTTTATTGCCAACTAATATTAAAGAGATGCTTGTGGAAACACTTTTAATTTCTTTATACCAATCTTCCAAACTAACAAATGTGTCTTTGCGTGTCACGTCATAAACCAGAATTCCTGCTTCTGCATTTGATAAATAGGATTGTCTTACACGCTTAAATTGAGCTTGACCTGCTAAATCCCAGATGACAAAACGCACCTTTGAGTCTAATCCCTCAAACTCACATTCCTTTTTCATAATAGAAGTGCCAATTGTGGATTTATAATCTGTTTGAAAAGAATCTTCAACAAACCGATGGACCATACTGGTTTTGCCAACACTCCCCTCACCTCCCAAAATTAGCTTATAAGCGTATTCCCCCGACTCAATTTTAATTTTTTGAAGTTTATCTACTTTCCTTTCAATATGTTGAATACCGCCTCCTTCAAAGAGCTTAGGTATAACAGGGCTTACTGTTCTGCCATCAAAAATTCGAGCAATTTTCTCAGCAGCGAGATATGCATAAGGAAAGATGGGATCGACCATAGCAATAGAATCTAAGACTGTTACAAAAATGGCTTCAGGACCAGCTTCACAAAATATAATTCGGTGTTCTTCTGTATCGAATGTTCCCGTTCCAAAAGCACCAGAACTAAATTCTTCAGTGATCCTTGTTAGAACGGGTTCCACTAAAGCGCTAACCCCCCCTATTACATCTTCCTCTATCTCGGCATCAGACTCTCCTTTTATAGCAGACATAACTAAACCTTCTCTGTTTACAATAATGGCAGTAATTAAATTCCTGCCAATCTCCTGCCTATACCATTTCAACATCGCTTCGAGTTTATTTCGATCAACAGACATATGCTTTACTACCTTAGTTTGATGTTTTTAACTACAACATTATGTAATTAAAATTTATTATTTAATATAACAAGTTTATCTTAAAAATTTATAGAAAAAGAAAAGGCTAAAAAATAATTGGAATTTATTCATAACTTCCTTATAAAAAATTTGATGTTTTATGTCCTATCTTCAACAGATTAATTTTCCCTAGTTTTTATTAATAAAATCGATCAAAATAAGCTTTTCCAGGAATTATGGCATCTAAATATGAATTGTGATTTAAAAGAGGTTTGTATTTTAATTTTATCCATGTTGATTTATCAAATTGTTTAAGAATTTCTCTCTGGGACTGAGAAGTAAAGGATTTAAATGATAGTAAAATATTAAAGTCCGAAAGATTTCTATTTATCAATTAAACTTTCTAAATGAATCATTAAAAGAAAAAAATAAGAAAAGCAGGGGTAGCCAAGATTCTAGAACAGATCATCTAGAACTTTACTAGATTTACCTCTATTATACTAGAATGGAAATATGGTCTACGGCGCTAGAATATCACGTAGAAATACTGTTATGGCGTTACTGAGGCTCTAGTGACATAGGTCTTCGTGGGTTCGAATCCCACCTCCTGCACACACAATTTCAATTGTTAATATATTTAGAAATATAATCATCAACATTAATCGGATTTAATAATGATCGTTATATACCAAAAATTAATACATTACCAGATGAAGTGATCATCATTACAAGTGTGTTATTAGACAGCGAGCTTAAAACAAAAAAGCATGTAGAGTCTTTAGCTTTTAATAGGGGTGCCTCAACTATAGGTGAAACAAAAGCTATTAGTTATATAGAAAGAGAATTGAGTTCGGTAAATTTAGAATCTCACTATCAATATTTTCATTGGACTGGGCCAACAAGAGTTCTAATGAGAGTTAGTTATTTAGTTGTTGTGACTTATCTCCTTCTTTCTCGGTTATTTCTACTATTAATTGCTTACATCGTAATAAAGCTTTCCTTTGAAAGAACTAGACAATTGAGTTTAATTAAAAAAGATTCATCAAAAAATATTTACACCAAAATACTGGCAAAGAATCAACAAATTAAAAGGCCAGTGGTCATATTTTCAGCTCACTATGACTCTATTTCGGCTAATATTTCATACAGAGTTCAAGTTTTAATGTTTCTTATATATAGACTCATCATTGGCTTTTATGTTTGTATTATTTTCATCCTTTCGATATGGCTCACCCTTGATATTTTTTATATATATTCTCTCCCCACAAATATAGTCATACTTGTCTCTATTTTATCCTTATTTGGGATAGTCACATCAATTCCAATTCTTTATCTTGTTTTTAATGAAAAGCCATCATCATGTTCGATTGATAATGCAAGTGGTGTAGCGATATTAATTGAATTAGCAAAGTTATTTAAAAAAAATCCATTAGAAAATATGGATTTATATTTTATATGGACTGGAGCAGAGGAATGGGGATTAAAAGGATCGAAAACATTCTGTGCTAATAACATCATCTATTTAAACGAGGAATATGACCTCGACAAATCGATTAATGTCAATATTGACATGGTGGGAACGTACATTGGATTATTAGATAAAGTGGGCTTACCTTTGAGAAGAAGATTAAATAAAAATGTAAATAATATATTGGAAGCTACCGCAAACTCACTAAACATCCCAATAAAAAGGTTTAATAAAATTGTTGAACCAAAAAGCGATCATATTGTTTTTAGAAGATGTGCAAAAAGAGCCAGAAAAAATATTCAAGTAGTCTTTTTTCATTCCGATAAAGATTCAAAATATATCCATTCATTAAGAGATACTCCTGATAAATGTAAATCTGAAAATCTTAATGGCTGTTTAGCTATCTGCTATCAAGCCTTGAGATCTATAGATTCAAGGATTGAATGATTAGAAAAAATCGGCTAATTGATGCTGTTTTATCCTAGGATTATTGGTTAAACTCTCAACGTATTCCTCAATTAATTCCATCCTTTGAATGGTGTATTCATCTAAATTAAATTCTTTACATAGCCTCAAAGCCCTAGGAATATATTTTGATATGCCTCCACGATTTACAGTTAGAATTATTTTATTTCCACATGCAGGACATTTTCCAGCATTTGAAAGTGGAGGTCTTCTATATTTTGCATTGCATTTAACACACCTAAATTCCTGCACACTAAATTTCCTTAGATTTCCTAAAATATCGGGATTAAAATGTGTTGATAGGATTTTTTCTGCCACTTTTTTAGCATCAACTGCCTTTATTAATTTAGCAAGATGTAATTGGGCATCGATTTTATCATCCATAGATTCGTATAATTTATATGCTGTAGTTTTTGGACCTTCACTAATATTATCTGTTGGGATATTAAAGCCAAGATTTTCATAACGCTCTGGGGTTCCTAGTCTATCTTTCACCAATTCAATAGATTTTACAAGTTCAGAAGGTTGTGCATACCTTTCAGTGGCTTCATAAAATTCTAATGGATATTGGTATAGAATATCTATATTATGTGCTTCTGATTCAACTTCATCTGGATCTAACAGTGATGAAATAACTAAGGTTGCATCCATTCTTCCTCCTATTTTATTGGGTAAATAATGACGAGAAAAATTTAGTAGAGGATCTAATAATAACATAATACCATCTTCATCCCCATCACAATTTCTTCGCTTCGCAGAATGCCAAAAAGGGTGAGCATAAATCGCTCTTGCCGGGGTAAATCCAATAATTCTTCCAATTATACCTGCACTAGTATGGGGCGCAAGCCCAACAACTAAGTGTCCTACCAAATCCTCTCTATTTGTAATATTATAAAAATGGTCCATTTCATAAAAGAGCGCTAATTCATCGTCAAGAAATTTGGCAATTTTAATGAAATACCGAGCGCAATCATCAGAAAGAACGATATCTTGAACTCGTAATTCTATAATTTGGTCTAAATCTCTTAATGGGTCTCCTTTATAATCATGAGTATATCCCAACTCTTTTAGTCTTTCAAGTGTTATTCCAATTTCGTTTGGCTTAAAATGTGTTAACGGAATATCTGTCGCATCATATCTAATTTCTGCAGTTTTATAGACTAAAACCTTATTTTTAGCTCTTAATATCCCTTTTTCCAATGGCTCAGGAACTTTAAACTGATTTGTTAAACCATAAATTCCCTTTAAGTGTTTTGGAAATGGAATATTTAAAGAACTTAATATAGAATTCACATGAGTTTTTATATTGAATATTGCCTCACTTGATGATTTTAACCTTTCATTACATTGAGGACATCTTCCCTCATCATCAGGATCGCTTGGTGGATAAACTTTTTTACATTTTTCACAAAATGAACCTAACTCAGTATGTGTAGAACAATTGGGACAGATGTTAAATATGCTTTTTGTTCCACATTTCGGACATTTTTTCCGACATACATCTATTTTTACTTTTTGAAGTTCTATAGCCTTTTCTACTGAGCGAGAGCTTCCCACCTTTTCACTAAGGGGAAATAAGCTATGAACACCTTTCATGCTCTTCCTTTCCGACTTTTCTGGTCTTCCCATTCTAGATCCTATATAATGAGGAGCTTTATTCTTAACCTTCATAGACGATAGTTTAGTAAGATACGAAAAGACAGTGTCATTGTTTGTTGGTTTAACCTTGTATTTAGAGTTAAGTTGAAAAATTTCTGAATAGATAAAGTTCATACTTTTGCTAAACTGAATCTTGCCCTCTATGATTCTATGAGCGATAAAGGTTTTCTCTAGAATTTGCTTAATAGGAGCCTCATTATCTAAAACTATGTTACATTCTAAATTTGAAAATCCAGCAAGAAATGCATTACGTAAATAACAAAGTTCTTCAATTGTAATATTCCCCCAAAAATCAGTGAAACTGGGGTGTAAGGGAATTTGAAATTCTTTAGCTATTTTTATTGCTTCTTTTGCTGTAGGTTTGAGGTGAAATGGATTTTTAATTAATTCCTCTAACCTCGGATCATTTATGTTTTGACTCTTTACCGCTTTTCGTAATTCTAAAGCCCACCATTCTTCTACATATCCAGAAGGAATTAATTTATGGTTGTTCTCAGCAAACTCTCCAAAACCAAAAAGAATATCTCCTAAAAACAGGATTTTTTCTATTTTAGGGAATATTTCTCTCGCAAGTTTATAGGTTGAAACCTTAATTACATCCCCATTTTTTAATTTTACGATTGGAGGTTCAATGCTATTTACAGGGCAAATACTTGTGCTCTTTCCAGGTCTTTCAATTCTTAGTTGAGTACCAATAGCTACAAAATCATCTAATATGCCCATTGTAGCAGGGTGCATACCTCCAGCGGCTAATCCTGTGTTTCGAGATCTTCCATATCTAATTCGATGACCTCCTATTTCAGATGGATGACTGAAAACTGCTCGACCAGCAATTATATCTGAAACATATTTAAAATTGGGAACTATTGGTGTTTGTGATACTTTTTCACTCTCACCCATTTGTGAGAGATTCTTTTCAGATTCCTCTTTCTGTGCAATTTTTTTTAAATCCGCTAACCAGTCCCATCCATCTATATTCATAGATCTGGCAATTTTTAACAATTTCGGAGCTTTTAACAATATTCCATCATTCAAAACAAGGCATGCTCCTCCTCTAATATGGTTAGTCTCTATTCTGGGTAGATCTCTAAATGCTGAAACTTCTTCATCTTCTGTCGAATCTCCATTTATTTCAATAGGCAAATTTTTAACAGCATATCTTATCTCACGATTTGAAGAAGGGTATTGTAGATGGACGTTTCTATCATAAAGTTTCACTTCTTCCACATATCTTCCAATTTCTGCCTCTGTAGCTTCGTATTTGGGAATATTTGATTTTTTTCTTACATAATCTGCAATTAGCACACATAGAGCTGCCGTGGTTCCTCCTGCTGCTCTGATGGGTCCAGCGAAGTAAAGTGAAATATAATCTTTTCCCGCATGATCTTTTCGAATCAAAATCTTAGAAATTCCTTCAAGAGGGGCGCTGACTACTCCCATTGTCTTAATTGCTAATCCTGCTCTTATAGCTCTTTCTACTCGTTTTTCTAAGGATTCAATATTGATAATTTTATTATCTAAAATATTAGTCACTACTTTAAATACAATCTCATCATCTTTTAATCCCTCTTTCTTTAACTTTCTAATGACTTCTGCAATTCCCTCGGGGCCAACCAGTTTTTCAACTCTACCTGCAAGATCTTTTGCTTGAGGAGATTCTACATATATTTCAGGATCTCGTCCTTTACTTCTCGCTTCTTCAGCAATGCTATAACATTGATTTACTTGATTTTGGATCGTATTAAAATATTCTCCTATCTCTTTAGTTGCCATGTTAGATCATGATAGAATATATTTTGGGGATTATAGAGTAAATTTTTACTATATTATTATAGTTATTTCCTTAATTCAATTAAATTCAATTATTAATCTACTATTTTATTAATAAGTATTGAGAGGATGTTAATTTATTACTCTCTTATGATATAAAAGGTATATTTGTTTTTCCTTTAATAAAAAGTAATTTAATTCTACTGAACCTAATAGAAAACAATCAATTTTTAAATGGAACATTGTGAACGATAAGAATTCTAAAGAAAAAAAAATTGTACTCAGAAAACTAGTCAATTCTGGGATAAATATTACTCCTTCACTCTTAGATTTAATCCTTAATATGGATGAGCCTCTTCAAAAAATTAATATGATTATTAAGGATTCAAGTTTTATCGCAAGTTTTAAGAGTCACTTAACAAAAGATATTTTAGTTAAAACTTCAAATCAGGAAATAAGGAATGTTTTGAAAAGAAAATTTATCAACCAAGAACATAATTTTAAAGGGGAAGATTTGGATACAAACCAGATAAACACAGACACTCCTTTTACTCCCTTAAGAACTTCTGTCCCAAGTGAAACAAGTGGCCCTCAATCAAAAGTTGGATTGGAACCAAACCTATATTCCAGTAAAACAACCATACATGATATCTCAAGGCAATATAATTCTATAAATAAAAAAGAAGAAATTAACCATGAACAAGAAATAACTATTAAGAAAAGGATTAAACCAATAGAGGGTACAAAAAAATCTATTCATTTTACCCCAATTGCAAAAGAGTATGATCCTCAATTAGAAATTTTAAGAGATCCCACTGGAAAGTTATATACTAATGGAGATTATCAAGATTTCTATGATTTAACATTTGATAAATTTAATAAACTTAGAAATTTGATGAGAAAAAGAACAGAAGTCCATGCTGCAGACAATATCAATAATATCCTAAGGCTGTCTAATAAAATAGAGGTATCAGTTATGGGATTAGTAAATACAATTCGAAAAACAAAAAATGGCAATTACTTATTAGCACTAGAAGATCTTACAGGAATTATTAATGTACTCATCAAGGTTGGTTCTGAAAATCAAGATAATATAAATATAAAAACAGCTGAAAGAACTCTTAGTGATCAGATGGTTTACATTGAAGGCACTTATAATCCCGGTGAAAATCGTAGATCCGGTATAATTTATGCGAACTTCATAACGAAAATTGATGTTCCTAGAGATTTTGAACCAAATAAATCAACTGAACCATTATCTCTTGCTTTAATTTCGGATATTCATATAGGGAGTAAAGAATTCGAATTAAAATTATGGAATCGATTTGTAGATCTCTTAAATGGGAGGATAGGGAATAAAGCACAAAAAGAACGTGCTGGTAGAATTAAATATATAATAATCAATGGTGATTTAGTTGAGGGTATTGGCATATATCCTACTCAAAAAAGTGACCTTGTAATCTCTAATATTTATAAACAATTCAGTAAAGCAGCAGAATTGCTTTCAGAAATTCCCGATTATATTAAAATAATTTATAGCTCAGGAAATCATGAGCCTATTAGAAATGCCATTCCTCGACCAGCTGTCCCGAAAAAATATTCAAGTGAGCTTCTGGATTTAAATGTAATTTGTGTTGGTAATCCCGTTATAATTCAAACTCATGGGGTGAAAACCTTAGTTTTTCATGGAGATAGCATTCTTGAACTGAATATGTTGATTCCTGGTTTAGAAAATGATAAACCAGTTGAGACAATGAAAGAGTTGTTAAAATGTCGTCACTTAGCACCAATATTTGGTAAAAAGACCCAAATCGCCCCAACAAATAAAGATTGGCTTACAATTGATAAAATCCCAGATATTTTTCACACAGGACATATTCATATTAATGATATGGGATCCTATAATAAAATTTTATTAGTAAATTCTGGATGTTTCCAAAGCCAAACAGATTTTATGAATTCATTAGGAATTCATCCTACACCGGGGATTTTGTCTATAATTGATTTAGATACAACAAAAGGGACACAACTAGACTTAAAAAGTAGTGTTTAATAATTCTAATTAAAAAATCAGAAGATATGTTATCAATTAATGATTTTATCTGATCCCCCTCGTGATAATCCAAAATTATTCCTATTATATATTTGGAAAATAATTAATTTACCGACCATCTCGTTAAATAACCTTATGTTCAAAATCTCTTATGAACTTTTTTTACTACCCCCCAATAAAGCAAAAGAGTTCATAAATTCAAGTATTGAAAATCAAATGCTAGTTGCAACTGAAAAGAACAGTCTTACTCTTTCAGATTCCTTAAGTTCAGAATTAAAGAACTGGCAAAAGAAAAGAAAACATCTAATTTTAAAGAATATAAATTCCAAAAAAAAAATTCATCAATTAAAAACTCATATCGAAAAGAGAATACCCAACAATTTTAGTGAGTATTTTAAAACTCTATTAGAAAAAGAGACATTAAATAGAGCAGCAAAAGTTTCAAATGATGCTTTCGAGATGGAAGAACTTGATATTGATAATGGGATCATAAAAGCAACAGTCTTAGGAACAAAGGATAACCCTTATATAATTGAAATAAATAAAAAAAGTAAATTTATAAAACATAATTGTCATGATTTTGAAACAAGAAGAAGCAGTAATAAAAAATTTTGTAAACATCTAGCAAAACTCTTTTTATTATTACGAGAGAGCAATAAAGATGCAACTGAACAGTTTATAAAGTTCCTTTCGGAAAACGTCGATAAATGGGACTTTTATGCTTAGATCAATTTTTTGAATATGTTATTTTTTAGTTTAACCTTGTCTGCTTGTAAGAATGCTGGTTTATGATTTAAAATTGCTTGGATTTTGTCAATTTCAGAAAGAACCTTTTCAATTATATCCATCACTATGTCTAGCTTAATAATTTTGGTTCTCCCATAATGTCCCATTGATTTAACCTCAGCAGAAATTATACCTGCTAAGGTAAGTTCATTTATATAGTCACTAATTCTACGTTTAGTTAATTGTCTAACACCAGGGATAAGATTTTTAATTTCAGAATGTACTTCATAAATATCACCCGAAATTATAATATGATCTCGGTTAAATTTGGAAATTAAATAGATAGCTGTTAATATTAGTTGTGCTTGAAGAGGCATACCTTTAATATATTCCATAATACAGTCTTTTTCCAAATCATCTTGAGCTCTTTCGACATATTTAGAGGTGACACTTTTACTTTGTGCTCTTTCAGCTAATTCTCCTGCTTTTCTTAACAATTGCAAGGCCTTTCGAGCATCTCCATGCTCTTTAGCTGCGAGAGCTGCGCATAATGGTATAACATCCTCTTTTAAAATATCTTCGTGAAAAGCAATTATCGCTCGTTTATTTAGAATATCTTTAAGCTCATTTGCATCATAAGAAGGAAACACAATATATTCATCACCTAAACTCGATAAAATTCTTGGATCCAAGTTAGCTCTAAATTTTAATTTATTAGATATTCCTATTAGGCTAGTTTTGCACTGATCCAAGTTTTCATTCAATCTCGTTAAGTCATAAAGTATTTCATTTCCTCCCTTTTTTTCTATTAAAATGTCAATCTCATCTAAAACCAAGAAACAAACTGAGTTTCTGACTTTAGAATCTAATAACCCGAGTAGGTTCTTAAATATAATATCTTTGGGAAGTCCTGTTGGGGGTATTTTCTCTTCTCTTGAAATGGTATTGTAAATATGGGCTAGAATACGGTAAGGAGTGGAAACTACATTACAATTGATATATATCCACCATGGTTTAAACTCTGTGTTTTGTTGGGCTAATTTTTGGCTTATGTATCTAATTGTGGCAGTTTTACCTGTTCCAGTTTGACCATAGCATAGAAAACTCGGAGGAGCGTCTCCAAATAGGGCACAAGCGGTTTTCTCAGCAATATCTTTAATTTGAACATCTCGATGGGGTAATTCATGAGGAATATATGAAGGTTCTAAAGCATCTCGATTATCAAAAATTCTTGGTCCTTTAAGATAATTCTTGTAGAATTTATCAATACTGAATTTGTAATTATTTTTTTCGTTTCTCAACAACTATAACACCGTACAGCACATGAAATATTTTCCACTCGAAATAATTTTCTATATACTATATTTCTACTGCATTTATAAAATTAATTATTAATCTTTAATTTAATAGTAGGATGTTAAAGCTTTAACATCGAATTTTGAGTAATCTTTTTAATAAGTTACATTATTTATGTCGGTACTTTAAAAGAATATTATTTATGAAGCAATATTTATTAAGAATTTATTAATAAAAGATTGTTTACAAACAAATTAATTTAATCGTAAATTTGCTTTATTATTTAATTAATTAATAATATTCACCATTTAAGGTATTAGGGAAACTTGACAGTTGACAAGAAATTCAAACAAAACGAAAAAAGAAACAATAGAATCGCTATAATTTTAGCTTTTTTTTTCGCATCCTTAATTCTCATTGATTTTCTTGTTATTTCCTTTCTGTTTAGTTGGGCAGACTGGGTTGGAATATTAATTTTTTCACTTTTACTTATTGTTCCCGCCTATATTTCAAACGCTTCAATGGTGATAACTGGCGGAGGCCGCCCGATTGACGGTGGAAAATTTCTTAAAGATGGTAGAAGGATATTGGGTGATCATAAAACAATAAACGGTTTAAAAGGACCGTTATATATCGGGATACCTATTTCCTTTGTTATTTTTTTAATTTTTTTCATTCTATGGCAACCGATTGCGGTAATAATAATCCAAGCTTCAGCAGAAGGGCAATATACACTGTATAACACTATCGATATATTCCAATATTATTTTATTGGAGGAGAATTCCCCCTTAACTTTTTAGTATTATTTATCAGAATTGTCCTCGCTTCCTATGGAGCAGTGGTAGGTGATCTAGTTGGCTCCTTTCTAAAGAGACGACTTGATATTAAAAGTGGTGCACCCTTTTGGATTGTTGATCAGTTAGATTTTGCATTGGTGGCAATCCTCTTTGTATCAATTCCTTGTATTTTCTCACCCCAATTATTTAGGTTACCAGATATTTTTATTCTTTCTTTCTTAATAATCCTTACACCAGCCGTAAGCTTGATAGCGAATACTGTGGCATATTTAGTGGGGTTAAAGTCAGTACCCTACTGAAAATTTAAATCTACTGTTTTACATTTGATTTCAAGAGGAGTAATTTTATTCTCAAGAATTAGAAATTTTTGGCAGAGTTCATTTAAACTCTTAATATATTCACCCTTTCGACCTATGGCTATACCCCTATCTTGATAAGTTAAAAAATAGAGTGAAATTTCCCTCATCCCTGAATTTATATCTTTCTCAATCCGAATATCATGGATATACAAATCAGGAAAGAAACTAAAAAGTAGATTTATAAAAACCGTTTCGACTCTAATAATTATTATTTTTTTTGACTTAAATTCCCTCCTCATAGAGTCTAAATATAATTTAGAAATGAAATAGCTTTCTTTTTTTACAAAGAAAAAAATATGTTTCTCTATTACTATAATAAATTCAGGACAGATACCCTTTGTTTTATTGTAAAAATATTTTCCTAACTTTAATTCCAAATTAGAATACTTTCTTACAAATGATAGCATTTGATAAAAGTATAAATCATCGAGAATAGTGTAAAAACCCATACTAAAATTTCTCAAGGAAAAAATTTAAAGTACAAAGAAATTCAATTATTCAGCGAAAAATTTATTATCTTGAGAAATATGAAAGACTCTGGATTCATATTTATGGAGCATACTGCTGATGTAAGTGTTAAAAGTTGGGGTAAGAATCTTGAAGAAGCATTTTCTCAAACAGCACTTAGCTTAATGACAACAATCTCTCCTGATTTAACTAAAATATCTCCTAGTATAGAGAAAAAAATTGAAGTTGTATCTGAGGACAAATATGCATTGTGTGTTGATTTCTTATCAGAATTTCTGTATCTATTTGATGTAGAAGAACTAGTTTTCAGCATTGTAACTGTATTATCAATCCAAAAGATGGAAGATAAATACAAATTGAAAGCAATAGCTAAAGGGGAACCATTCAATCGAGCCAAACATGAAATCGGTATAGAGGTAAAAGCTATAACTTATTCTTTTATGAATATTGAAGAACGAAAGAATAGTGTAGAGATTAAAATTGTTTTCGACATTTAATATATCTACCCTTTTACAACACCTACGGGAACTAACCTTACAATTTTTTCAATTATTCCAAGATCATGGCTGACCTGAACAACTTGATCAATATCTTTATAAGCACCAGGGCTCTCTTCTGCAAGGACTTTCATAGAAGCACTCTTTACAAGAATCCCCTTTTTTCCCAGATCTTCTTTTACTTTTGTACCCCAATAACGTTTAATGGCCTTTGATCTCGACATCACACGACCAGATCCATGGGCAGTTGATCCAAAAGATAATTCCATCGCCTTAGGTTTACCTACACATAAGTAGGACGCCGAACCCATAGTTCCCGGAATTAAAGCAGGTTGACCAATGTCTTTATAATCTTGAGGAAGAGCCGGATGTTGAGGGGGAAATGCTCTTGTTGCTCCTTTACGATGTACGTTCAATTTCATCTTTTTACCGTTAACATCATGTTCTTCTATTTTAAGAATGTTATGACAAACACCATAAACCATATGCATATCTAAGGTATCGATATCCTTTTTGAAGGAATTTTGAAAAGATTCTCTTAGCCAATGAGTAATTAATTGACGATTCGTAAACCCAAAATTAGCAGCACAAGCCATCTGTTTTAAATAATTTTGAGCCTCTGGTGTGTTAGCAGGTACACAAGCCAGTTCTCTATCTGGTACTTTAATGTTATATTGCTTCATCGCTTGTTCGATATTACGCAAACTGTCGGTACAAACTTGATGACCTAATGCTCTGCTTCCTGTGTGAATCATTACATTGATTTGATTTTTTTCAAATATACCTAATTTTTTCGCAATTTCTTGATTATAAATCTCATCTACTTTTTGGATTTCAAGAAAATGGTTCCCACTCCCTAAAGAACCAAGCTGTTTAATAGCTCTTTGTTTTGCTTTCTGTGATACTAATATGGCATCAGCGTTCTTTAAGCAACCGTTTTCTTCCAAATGTTTAAGATCCTCCTCAATAGCATAACCTTTGTCTAGAGCCCAATTCACTCCAACATTTAAAACCATGTCTAAATCAGAATAGTTAATGTTTAATTTCCCCTTTGAGCCTAATCCTGAAGGAATATTTTTATAAATATTCTCTAACAAATCAGGAAGCACGTTTCTAACATCATTGAGAAGTAAATTCGTTCTTAATAATCTAACTCCACAATTAATATCGTATCCCACTCCCCCAGGTGAAATCATTCCCGTTTCTGCTTCAGTTCCCGCGACTCCACCAATACAAAATCCATATCCTTGATGAGCGTCTGATAACGCAATAGCATGCTTTTGTATTCCTGGCAGGCATGCAACATTACTGATCTGATCTAAAGTACGATCTCCCTTAATCTTTTCTAATATGTAGCTATTAGCATAAATCTTAACTGGTACTCGCATCTGAAATTTCTCTATATTTCCCTGAATTCGAGTCATCAATGTTTTTGGAGGGATCTCATAAATATTTTCCTCAATTTTATTCACATTCATCTTAAAGTTATAAATCTGTCAGTTCTCAAAAATATTTTCATTTATTACAATAACGTGTTAAAATATATCATTCAATTAAATCTTAACATTATTTCAGTATTTTTCAATACGACTATTAAAGTTGTATAGGGTGATAAAAAATAAAAGAAAAAAGAAGTAAAAGATTTGAATATTTTTTGAAATTTCTAATAATGCTTTAGCTTCTGGAATTTACTAACTTTGTAAAAACTTACGATCATTGAGACGAAAATACCGATTATTATCCCAATTATTACCCAGAAATAAACTATATAAGCAACATTTGTGGGGTCTTTTGGAATTGAAGGGATTGTCCCCCCTGAAAAGAGCGAAATTGGAAATATTGAAGGATTATTAAGAAGAATTAGAAAAACTGGTATATATGCTAATGCATAAAACGCATCAATAACCAACATAATTTGTTGCCCGGTATAATTTCTGACTCCAACTATTAATCGAATTAAATTAATTAAACCGCTGATGACAATTAATAATCCAAATACTTTTAACCATTCTAGGAATTCAGCTACGAATAATCCCGGAATACCCGCAAAAGGTTGTATAATGATGAATAATCCAAATACAAGACCCGCAATGGTGCCAAAAATTAATTCACCAATAGTAACTGGTTGTAATTTCCGTAATTCTCTTTTTCTTCTAACCTCTTCCTTCCTTTCTTCTCTTCGTTGTCTCGCTCTTTCTAATCTCTCTTCTCTTCGTATTTCTGCTTCAAATGCCTTTTGTTCTCTCCTTAATTCTACAGCTTCTAATTTTTCTTGTCTTATAGCTTTTATTTCCGACACTTTTTGTTTTGCTTTTAATCGCGCTTCTGCAATCGTTTCTTTTGTCTTTTGAGTCGCTTCCTCTAATTTGGCTTTCGTATATTCTCTAGTTTCTTGTAAACCCATTTCTGATATATGGAAAGGAAACAACATTGCTAGCCGTGATGGAATGACACCAAAATCTTCAGGTAAAAAACCTTGCATAGAAAAATACACAAATATAATGGTAATCACAATAGCTGTTATCAAACAGCCAATCCACATTCCTGTAAACATACTTCCTAAAACTTGCCACCATGGTTGAAAGAAAAATTGAAAAATTGAGACAATTATGTTTATTGCTATGACAATTATAAAGAAGAATAGCATGGTTCTTATATAAAAGTCAAAAAGTTCTTCTGTTAAATATAATTTTGGTGTACCTCGAAGCTTATATATCTTAGCAATACTCTCAGGAGTTCCCATCTGAAATAAAGCCTGCTGAATATCAACTTCAGATGGTTCTTGACCTTCAGCAATATTTCTGGCTTCACTTAAGACTTGCTCCTCTAAGTCTTTTAAAATCTTATCGACTTCTTCCTTTTTCAATTTAAGCCATTCAGGAAACTTTCTATATACCTTTGTTAAATAATTGTTTATCATTTCATTTTCAGAATAGTTCATTTCTTAACCATTCCTTATTTTTGATTAGAATTTAATTGTGCTTAATTTTAATTAGCTTTTAAAACTAATGGAGTCCACTTTTCAATCACTAATGAAAGCTCTTAATGCAGAAAATAATGTATTTTTTCTTTAAATAAGTCAATAACATATACTTCTTGAAAAATGCTAAATTCAACAAAACTAGATGAACTCGAAAATAAATATTTCAACCGACTTTTAAGGACATTAGTAATTGTAATCCAAAGAAGCAACGAGTCTAAATTTATAACACTTAAAGAATTACGGGTATCTCTTGATAAAAGTTGTACTAACCTTTCAAATATATTAAAAATATTAGAACGAGACAACCTTTTGAAGCGGACTTCAACCAGACCTAAAAAAGTATACCCAACTAAACTTGGAAAACAGCTTTTGAAAAGAATTGAAAATATAATTATTCCAATTTGAGTGGAAATTAAACGAATAATAGAAGACGTGTGATAGATCCGGCTAAGATTCCTGTCATAACGCCACCGATTAGAACTGTAAATACCATTTTAGGAACATAGGTGATCCTATTAACCATATACCAGATGATAATCCAAACATCATCTCTTATTTATCTAAGATGCTTATAAATTACCCTTAAAAATGAGACTAGTATGAAAGTGGATATAATTATGCTTGATTTGCTTTAAAAAAAGGTGGATAAGTGTTTACTTGATTTCAACAAATGATAAAAGCTCTAATTTGTCTAAATTGTTCATTATCTTCTCAATCTCCGATTCCGGACGACCCGATTCCTCCGCAATTTCCGAGATTGTATGAAAACCATCTGCCAGATGTGCAATATCGAATTCTCCCGCATCCAAAACGCCCGTTGAGATAACCTGCTTTGGTAATCGCTTGGATGTCCAATCAGGTCTTACATCCTTAATATCCCTTAGATCCTCCTCTGAAAGTACCAACCCCTTCTTCGCAATACTCTTCTGCGACTTCTTGAAATCCTTCTCAAAAATCTTTAATATCGGGATTTTCAGCTGAATCTCCGCAACCTTTCCACGCTTCAAAATCTCGTCGATAATCTCTTCGAAATTTCGAAAGATGCGAACGTCACCAGACCAGCTCTCTAAATGATCTCCAAACTTCTCAACGAACCTGTCTATGATATCAGTCAAGGCCTTGTGAGTAATCTTCGCATCGTCGTTCTTGTCAGCTGCCGCCGTACATAAAACGCCCTCCTTAAAGACTAAAAGCAGATAAAATACCTGCATGTCTTTATTAATAGATAGAACCTATCTAAAACCTATAACTTTGAGTTCCCCGCTTCCCTTGGAAAACTCAACACTAAAGTCCTTAAGGGCCGTTAGAAAACCACTCACTAAATCCTGATTGAATTCGATACTCCCATATTTTCTATGTATTAAACAGATACCCGTTCATAAATAATGGAGAAGCTCCAATATTTTATATTGGTGAATCAAATAAAAATTATGGAGTATATTTCTCACCTCCTCGCCCCATTTCGGGATTCGAACAATTTTCTATGCTATATAACATATTAACTAACCATATGATTACGTTTGATAAATTTTGATTTTTTGTAATTAAAACTGATTTAGATGTTATTAAATAAATTTGTTGTTATAAATAGTAAAACAATTCATATTTATAATTAATTCTATTCTTGGTTTGAAGGTTGTTTTTTGTCGTTTGGGAAATCTTGAAATTCTTTCGTTGAGTAATTAATATCATTCTCAATGCCTTTTATGGCATTAAACACTTCAATTCTCATTTCATCTAAAATTGTCTTTTCCCTCTCATCGTAGGTTAAATAGTGACTGTATCTTGAAAGAGTCTATAATATTTTGTTTTGAATACTTGTTAGAATTTTCTATGTATCCTAGGACTTCAATGTTAATTATGTATGTCTCATCGGGAAGCATGGAGAAATAATTATCAGAAGCTATAAAATCAACTAAATTTGAACTAATAAAAACATATAATGCTATTTTCTTAGAATTAAGAGCTAATCTGTATAAATTCTTCTTTCCTTCACGTTCAATTTCTTCCCAAGTATAATTAAATTCTGGATCGTTTAATTTGAAATACTTTGGTGCATCAAATAATCGAAAACCTCGATGGAGAGTCTTTTTATCTTTTTCGATGAGCTTTAATTTATAGAAGATAATGTTGTTTCGTAGAGAAGACTCATCCACATTTATCTTACTAACTTCAGATGTATGAACTAATGAGGAAGTGCAAGATAAAACTGTAGTAGAGTTGATCCCTTTGCTTAATACGTTCCCAATAGAGTTTAATATTTTCCATTCTAGTTCAATTTTACAGGATTTTTTCAAATCATTAGAAACCCAGAATTCTACTTGACCTGCCTCCTCCTTGACACTTGCATATAGAGGTTGATAAAAACGCTTAGCAAAATAATGTAATGCCTTCCATCTACCAAAATAATCCAATGAGGACCAGCTTGCAACAGGCCAACAGTCATTCAACTGCCAATAAAGAGTACCCATACAATGATAATCAGTACGATTTTGCCTCCAATATTCAACTCCATATTCTATTGCTTCTGCTTGAGTAATCTGAGATAATATAATTTGATTCTCAAATTCCTGAGGTATTGAAAAACGTTTTTCCATATAATCCATAATTTTTTGATTCCCAGCTAAGTTTTTTTGATGGTTCTCCATAATTGGGGAATTGAAATTATACTGATCTACAGAGCAGAATCTTTGAATTGTTTTCAATGAGGGAAACGATTCAAAACCGAATTCAGACATAAAACGTGTATTGAACTGTCGATAGGCCGAGAAGGGAAAATTACCATGCCAAACAGCCCAATAATGTGAATCTCCAACATTAGGATTATTTGAACTCCTTAGAGCAAGGTTTTCGCTAATAAAACCACTTGATGGTGAACTAGGCCAATATGGTCGAGTAGGGTCATATTCATCTATTAATCGGGGAAGTAGTTCTTCAAAAATTCTTAAATAAAATTTAATTAGAAAATTACGTTGCTCCGTGCTATCTTCTGCGACCCCAGAACTAATTAACATTCTTTTCCATAGACTTTCTATTTCATTATTCCCGCACCATATTGCAAGACTAGGATGTTTTCGTAATCTTTTAATATTTTGAATAGCTTCGAGTTCTATATTTTCAGTAAATTCCTTTTTATAAGGATAAAGTGCACAAGCGAAAGGGAAATCTTGCCAAACCATTAATCCTAACTCATCACACAAATTATAAAAGACCTCAATTTCATATATCCCCCCGCCCCATACTCGAATCATATTCATGTTAGCCTCCTTAGCATAACTTAGATTCATAAAATATTGTCCAATTTTCTTACCCCTTGGAATAAAACTATCAACAGGAATCCAATTTGCACCCTTTGCAAAAACTGGGATACCATTTAAAAGAAAATAGAATGTTTCTCCCCACCGATCAGGTTTTCTTACAAGCCGAATTTCCCGTAATCCAATCTTTTGAGAAATTTTTTCCAAAACTTCATCTTTTAATATTGATATTTCTAGATGGTAAAGGTAGGGAGTACCAAGATCATGTGTCCACCATAGGAAGGGATTTTTTATTTCGAACTCAAGGATTTCTTTTTTCTGGCTTAAAGGGATTTCTATTATAAAAACTTCATCATCTGGAGCCTTTAATTCAGCTTTAAGATTATAATCTGAATTTGAAATATTTTCGTGGTTTAAACCTAATTCAATTTCTATAAATAACTTTGCGGTCTCTACTTTAGTATTCGAAAAATCGTTAGGATCACTAATATTCAAGGGATTTACATTATATTCGAGATTAATAATGGGAAATACGGAATCAATTTTAATATCATCAAAACCAATTATTTCAACCGATTTCCATATACCAATATCTGGTAATTTCGGTCCCCAATCCCAGCCAAACGAATACTGTGCTTTCCTTAAGTAGGGAACTCCGGGGATAGCGGCATCCCCTGTATTTAATTTTATTTTATTGAGTTCTATTTCTTCGCGACTTCTTACAGTTGGACTCTTAAAATCGATGAGTAACCTATTGCCTGAAGGGTTTAAGACAGACTTCACATTGTAATCATATCTTACAAACATATTTTTGGTAGAACCAATTAATTTACCATTTAAAATCACATCTGCTATAGTATCTATACCATGGAATCTGAGCACTATATTCTTGTGCTCTAAAAAGCTTGGTTCTACGCTAAATTCGATTTCATATTGCCAATTAGATTCATAAACCCATTTCATTTCATGTTCATTTTCACCATAAAATGGATCTTCAATAATTTTGTGTTCAAGGAGAACTTCAAAAACAGTTCCAGGAACTTCACCCTTTATTTCAATCGATTTGTCTAGGTTTTTCACTTTCCATAATCCATCTAATGAAATCTTTTCAACTTTCTGTAAGATCCTCATCAACTTTTAAAATTTTCAATGAAATCTAATTGTAATTTTATAACAAAATGAAAAAAATCTTAAATATTTTGATATCAAGTATTACCTTAGTCAAATTTGAATATAATAAAAACATTAACAAGGATATAATATGAATTTCTATATATTCATAGTAACTGTACCGAATATTGAAGAGGGAAAAAAAATTGCTCAGAATTTAGTTGAAACCAAACTCGCAGCCTGTGTCAATATAATTAAAAATGTTTCTTCTATATATCGATGGAAAGAAGAAATTCAAGAGGATGACGAACATTTATTAATAATCAAAACCACAGAAGATAAGAGTGAAGTATTAATTGAAGAAATTAATAAAATTCATAGCTATGATATACCGGAGTGCATTGGACTAAAAATAGAGAAAGGATCTCAAAAATATTTAAATTGGATTAAAGAAGTTGTTGATTGATTAAATAATCATTAATAATGTATTATGATTAGTAATTTCTTCTATGTAGATTGGATTTTTATTGACACAATTATAATAATTTTATTGCTGTTACTATTAATTGGAGTAAGGTTTTTTAAATCACTATACCGATGGCGTCTAAGTTTCTCAAACAGTAAACTTGAACACTTTTCTTTTCATAATCCAGATGATCAGTTTATAGGACAAAATATTAGAACTAAATATTGGACTCTAACAAAAAATACTTCTAAAGTAAATAGCAATTTAAGTCATAACAATGTGATAATAATAAGAACAATGTATGAGAAAAAGCTTCTTAGAATTTTAACTGAAGGCTTAGCTAGTTATGGACTTAATGTTATCTCAATAAAGACTAACAATAAAAAAGAATTGCAACAATCAAATGACGATAGACTTACACTTTTATCGAAAGTAATAAATAATTCTAAAGAGAAAGGACTAATAAAAAGTTTAAATTATACACTACTAGAGTACTCAAATCTGCGGTCCTTAGAAAAAAAAATTTTATCGGATCCTAATAATAGAGGAATGATAATTTTAAATCCAAAAATTACAAATAGCTCCATGGAAATTCAGGAGAAAATTTTAAATAACCAACAGTTGTGTTCTCAACTTTATTATATTTTTAGCAAGAAAAGCTTTTTTTTTTTGAGTAATTCAAAGCTTAGACTCTTTAGAAAAAAATTCGAGAATAAGGACAAGATTAATTTGATCATCTTGGAGAAATCCAATAGAAATTTTAAATATTATGAAACGATTCTATTAGGAATTTTGCTTGATATAATAGATAATAAAACTATTAAATCAACTGAACACTAGGTACTCATAATGAAACGAAAAATTCTAAGAACGCATTATAATTCAATAACTTATTCTGAGCATAATTGGAATCTATTAAAAAATAAAAGACATAATGCTATTAAAATATTAGAAGTTTTTACAAAAGAAGGTTTTAATCCAATTGTTTATGGTAGCCTCGCTCGTGGTGATGTTCATGAGTCTAGTGATGTAGATATTGTATTTCTTCAACAAGTTCCTTCATTTCAGATCGAATATATATTGAATAAAAGTGGTTATACAAATTATTTCAGAGAAATAATTATGGCCACACCCCTAGATTCAATTAAACTTTATATTTATTTAAGTGAATTAGAAAGCATAACGATCCCTATCTCGAAATTGGGAAGAAATATTGCAGAATTCTATAATTTTGGTGGAAAAGTTAATTTAGTTGAATTAAAATCAGGCATTAGAGTGCCTGGAATAGATAAAAGACTTGTTTTAATTAAACCTAATCCCATTGGTTATGACGAAATCTCAGTCATTGGGAATGAGTCACTTGCGGCTAAAGAAGTTGGAATTAGTATTGAAATTGTGAATGAACGAAAGCGAGTTTTATTAAAAAGAGAAAAATATGGAAAAACTGGAGTATATTTAAAAAGGCGACTACATATAAATGAAACTACTGAAGAAGTTTTAAGATCTCTTGCCAAAAAAAAGTCAATAGTGAGAAAAAAACTGCTTAATGTGTGAGAAAGGTTAAAATAATCAAATCCAAAGAACAGAATTATTATATTAAAGGAAGGGGGATTCCTAAAGGATGTAAATTATGTCTAAAGGGACAAAAGACTGTTTTTTTTATTAATGGAATTTGTCAAAAACCAGATCATTGCTCATGGTATTGTCCGATATCATCAGAGAGAAAAGATAAGGATTCTTCATTTGCCAATGAAATAATGATTAATTCGAAGGAAGAATTGCTAGAAGAGATTAATAAAATAGAAGCACGTGGTATGAGTATTACTGGTGGAGAACCACTTTCCGAAATGAATTACAATAAAACTATTGAATATATCAAATATATTAAAGCCCAAAAAGGAAAAAAATTCCATATACACCTTTACACTAATGGGGTTAATTTTAATGAAAATATGGCAGAAGAAATCCTTTTAGCAGGTTTGGACGAGATTAGATTTCATCCTGATAAAGAACACTGGATAAGTATCAAAATTGCTATAGATAAAGGCTTGATAGCGGGAGCCGAAATTCCGGTTATTCCTAGCAGAGATTCAATCGAATATCTCAAAGAATTGATAATTTATCTTGATCACATAAAAGCTTATTTCATAAATTTAAATGAATTTGAATACTGCTTCCCAAATAGTGAATCATTAAAAGAGAGGGAATTTTATTTAGAAAAGGGTTCCATTGCTTCTGTAATAAATAGTCGACAGACTGCTATTGAACTTATTAAAGAACTAGGAAAAAAAGTCTCTCTTAAAATACATTTTTGTTCCACAACAGCAAAAGATTACTATCAACTTAAAAGAAGATACTTGAGAAGAGCTAAAAATATAAGGTTACCATTTGAAGTAATTACTGAGGAAGGTCTCTTAGTTTATGGACAATTAGAAGGAAACAAAGAGGATCTCGATAAGATTTATATCAAATTAGTATCAGAAATGAGACTTGATAAATCTCTTCTTCATTATTCTGATCGAAATCTAAAATTACCATTTTATATAGCTATAGATAACGATTTTTTAACCTTCTACGAAAATTTTCAACTTGCAGGGTATATCATAGAATCGACACCGTTTCGAAATAAGGAATATCAACAAATAACAGAAAAAACACCTATAAAACTATTTAAAAAAGAATTTGGTCTTAATGAAAATTGAAAAAGTTAGCTCTAAAGATCTTAAACGGGTAATGGCTCTTGAACAGAGTATCTTTAAGGAAAATGCATTTTCACGAGAGTTAATGGAGAGATTTTATCGATATTCGAAAAAGGGGAATAATACATTATTCCTTAAACTTGAATTACATAAAAGGAAAAATGAATTAATCGGCTTTATAATTGTTGTCAGAGACAGAATTGATCGAGCTAATATCGTAAATTTTTTAATCAGTCAAAAATATCAACATAAAGGGTGTGGTAATTTTCTTCTAAAACATGCATTGGAGAATATAAAACAAATGGAAAATATCAAAAGTGTGGTATTGAATGTTCAAGTTAACAATATTAATGCCATAAATCTTTACGAGAAATTTAATTTTAAAAAAAATCCAAATATTATTGAAAATTACTATCAATCTGGAGAAAGTTCATATCTAATGGAACTGATTATTGAAAGATAAATACTAAATGAATCTGAATTTAGATTAAGTGATCGTTCTTAATAGTTTTTTCATAAAAAAAGATTGTAGCAATTCATTTACCCTCTAATTAGACAATTAAAAGTCAGATAAATTTAAACTCTCTATAAACTAAAACTTATAAATAAATTCTATTATAATATCTGTAAGTATTAATTAATTCAGAACAATTATAACCAAAAGGGGTTGATAAAAACTGGCTCCAATAGATAAGGAAATGCAAGAAGAAATTAAGAAAGGTGTCACCCTCGCTAAAGTTGATGAAGCAGAACTCCGTAGAAGGGAAGAAGAAAAAAGGAAACGTATGGAAGAACTCGAAAAAGTCAAAGCAGCTTTAGGTCAAAAGGATTAATTTTTTGATAGAGTGGTTATTTTTTTATCTTTTTTATTAATTTTAATTTAAACCTTAATAAATTTTATTAAAATTAAGCTTATTTTCTACGATATATTACTACTACCTAACAAGTAATATTTTAGAAGCTAGTCTTGAAATTTGAAAATTCATCATATCGACCAGAAACAAAGAGAAGTAGCTGTAACCCCCGAAAGCCTTAATGATCTATGGACTCTTTATAATATTATTAGTGAGGGTGATGAAATCTCCGCTCGTACTCAGCGAAGAGTTGTTTTGAGAGAGGGGTCTAAGGGGGAAAGGAAAAAAATGAGGTTGAAATTAAAAGCAGAAACTATTTCATTTCATGAATTTTCAAATCGATTACGAGTGAAAGGAAAAATTCTGGAAGGACCAGAAGATTTTGTCAGTTTTGGATCTTACCATACCCTTAATCTAGAATTATTTCAAAAAATTAATATTATTAAGGAACGTTGGTCGAAGCACGAATTGCAGAGATTAAGAGAAAGTTCCAAATTTGAGACCAACTTTATAATTTTAATTATCGCAATTGAAACTGGCCTCGCAACCATTGCCATCATAACCAATTTTAGTCATAACAGGATAGCGACTATTAAGAAACATATCCCTGGAAAAAGATATCAAACTTCTTATCGTAACAAGGCAATAAATGAATTTTTTGAGGATATTGGGAAAGTAACCACAGAAAACTTAAAGGCTTACCAAGTAAACTTGATAATATTAACTGGACCGGGAAATACAAAGAACCATTTTATGGAATATTTGAAAAAAAACATGAATTCCTCCTTTAATAGTAGGATTGAGCTTTGTCATGCAAGTTCTGGCACCGAAAGTGCAATAATTGAAACTCTAAAGTCAAAACAATTAGCCAAATTAAAGAAAAACGTAAAAATTCTACAAGAGACCGAAAAAATTGAGAACATACTTTCTCAATTTTCTCTTGATGCTGACTTCGTTCTCGTTGGGATAGAAGAAGTATCGGAAGCATCTGAACGAGGTGCAATCAAACAGTTATTAATTGCAGACACAATGATTCGAGGAACTTCTAAAGAAAATAAATTAAGAATCGAAAAAATAATCACCAATGTTGAAAATTCGGGGGGAGATATTGATATATTGAGCACTGAAAACATTGCTGGAGAACAATTGGTAAATTTGGGCTCAATTTTAGGAATTTTACGATATAAAGCTGATTAGTTTAATATGAGTAATACAGTACAATATGTAGATGAAATATCAGGAATTCCTCTTTATGGCGTCGATTTTATTGGAGTAATTGATCGTGGAACTAATGTAATAGAGCTTAAACCTTTAACATTATGTAATTTAAAATGTAAATATTGTTTTGTAAGCGCTGGAGACTATTCTCATAATTTTATTGTTGATCCTGATTATTTGATTAAAAAAGTCGAGGAGTTAATTGAAGTTAAAGGTAACTACGGAATTGAAATCCATTTAGCACCTTATGGTGAGATGTTACTTTACCCTAAATTACTTTACTTAATTGAAAGATTGTGGGAGATAAAAGGAATTGAAACTATCTCCATGCAAACTAATGGATTACTCCTTAATAATGAAATTATTGAACAGCTAGAAAACGTTAAGCTCACTCGAATCAACATTAGTGTCAATACCTTAGATAAGGAGAAAGCGGGTTATTTATGTGATTGTCAAGATTATAAATTGGATTCTTTATTAAACAATATAGCGCTTCTCTTACATTCCAAGATAGATGTATTACTAGCTCCTGTCTGGTTTCCTGGAGAAAATGATAAGGATATTGAAGAAATTATCAATTACGTTGTTGATAGGAAAGAAGGAGTTTATTCTGAAAAAAAACTTCAAATAGGAATTCAAAAATACTTAATTTATAAAACGGGAAGAAAATTAAAAAAAATCAGACCTAAAAGTTGGGATTATTTTTATAAACAATTATCAAGACTTGAAAAGAAGTACCATTTAAAACTTAAACTTGGTCCAAAAGATTTTAATATACACAAAAGAAACAGACTTCATACCTCACAGTTTAAGAAAAATGAGATTATAGATCTAAAGATCATTTCCCAAGGACGGTGGGAAAATGAATACATTGGTAAAATAAATAACGTCTTAGGGATAAAAGTGTTGGTAAATAAGCAAGCATATAAGT
The DNA here is from genome assembly GCA_048940805.1 of Promethearchaeota archaeon. Taxonomy (GTDB): domain Archaea; phylum Asgardarchaeota; class Lokiarchaeia; order Sigyniarchaeales; family SOKP01; genus Loki-b32. Next base: position 11,148 of record JBHLOF010000003.1, on the reverse strand, counting down.
TCGATAATATCCTCGGTAAGGATATCAAAGCAAAAATCATTAAAGCATCCTATAAAAACAATATTTTAACCGCCATCTTCCCAATATAAACTTAATTTTCTTGTTTCGTAATTGTTTCGGATAACTCTGTAGGTACAATAATGTAATCTTAATTCAAATTCCTTACTATATACATTTTTCCAAGATCCAAAGTTAAATAACAGATAAGTATGAGAGCCTTTCAAAGAAAAAATTACCAATAATCCCTAAAATAGATTATAATGATTTCTATTATAATCAAGATAAACAGAAAAAGAGGGATAAGTATTTATAAATTGAATTCTCATTATATTAATATTTTATCAGAAGAATTATATATTTAACAATACAATTAAAAAAATTTCATAAATAAGGAGATTTAGAAAAATATGAGCCCGATAATTACGCACCAGGATGAACTAGAGTTAGCAAAGTCTGAGAAGGAGCTTGTTAGCCAATTTAAAAAACTGGCGAGTACCCAAAGTGCATTGATCAGTTCTCAAAAAAAATATGCTGAACACATCTCTAGGGCGAATAATACAAGGGACATGCTTAATAGAACCTTTCGAGATGTGTTAAAACAAATGCAAACCCTTGCTCGGGAGCATAGATCTAATATAAAGGATGAAGAAGTACAATTATACAAAGAAATAATCCAAGAAAACGATGATTATATTAAAGCAAATAATATTTACTTGAATGCAATTAAAGATATTACAGTTCAAAAAGAATATTTAGTCGCAAAGAAAAATGAATTAGTTAATGCATTAACAGATGTGGCAAATAAACGATCCACCGTAATTAAAAAAGCCTTAGATGTTGAAAAAGCAAAAAACAAACTAATTGACGGTGATAAACTAAATATCCTTGACCAACAATTAAATGATGTTCAAAGAGATTTTGATAGAGCCCGTGATATTCTACTCAAGAAAATTCATCAATTTAAAGAAGTTAGAGCTGAAACAAATGCGCTTTGGCGTAAATTAAAAGAAACTATAAAAGAATTTAGTTAGTAGTGGGATTTATTTCTTTTTTCTTTAATTATACCAAACGACAAATTATGTTTAAACTTAAATTTATTAAACAAAAATATATATAATTATTAGAAAGATTTTAATTGAAATTAATAAATTGTTCGAAATATGTGTGCAGAAGAATTTGCCTCTTTTTTAGATAGTACAAGAAAAGCACCAATGGAAGAAAAATTAAACGCTTTCGGAGACATAGTTGAAAAAATAATGCAAATCGTTTTAAAAATACCTGATTTAGTCGATCGGAGTCTTCAAGACGTCAATTCAAAAGTTGCAAATTTACAAAATCAATTAACCTCGATCAATAGAGATATCTCTGCACTAAAATCAAATGCTGGATTGGCTCCTGCCGCAGCCGCCGTCTCAAGTGCACCCGGAGGCCCACCTGGAGGGCCACCTGGAGGGCCACCAAGAAGTCCACCGCCACCACCCGGAGCACCACCTGGAGGGCCTAGTCCTGCTCCTGGTCCGGCTCGACCAACAAGTCCTGTATCCCTAAGAGGTGCAATAATGGGCGAATTGAAGCAGCTTTTCGCGAAACGTAAGTCGCAATCGGGCTAATTTATAAGAACATCTTATTAAATAATATTCTAATATCTCTCTTCCTAAATAGGAATGATTTCACAAAAAAATATTTTCTTAAAAAGATAATTAGTTTAAAATTCTAAAAACCCGGGATCATCAAAAATATCGTCTATTTTTCTTTCTTTCTTTATTCGCGTTTCACTTTCTGCGAACAATGATTCTTCATCTGTTCGAACTCCTCGTTCTAATTCTTCAGAATCAAGTTTTAATAGAGCATCTTTTTCAAGTCGTTTGAATTCTTCAGCTTTTGCTTTCCAATCATTAACTTCATCTAGATCGACATCATCCTCCTCTAGAAGTACTGCTGCCTTAGTTTTACAAAGATCTGATAGGATAGAGTATGATAATGCCAGCTCTCCCCATTCATTTTCTAGTTTTAATTTCTGTATTCGTTTTTCTAACCTTTGCAGTTCTTGATCGGCATAGTATATGTCGATAAAATCTCCAAACGCATCAACTGGCTCTGAAATTGAGTTTACTAATACTTCTTTCTCCAATTCACAATTTCCACATTTTACAGTAGCAAAAGCACCTTTCTTTTTAATATCTGTAACTTTAACACTTTTTTCTCCACATTCCGGGCAAGTAAAAATCTTGGGTACTCTTTTTACTCGCTTTGGTGCGACTTGCTTACGTTTTCTACGTCCTATTCTAATCACCTCATCTACTACATATTAAAAATAAACAAGAACTAAAAATTTTTCGCTTTTGAATAAATTGTTTGATTCGAAGAAATAAAAAAATTTTTTAGGAATGGAATATTACTTAAATCACTCTTTTTTACTGAATAGTTATTACGGTTTAAAAAATGATGAGTGGATTTTAGGTATGGAGCATAATCGCTTAACATTGGAGGATGATGCAAAATTAATAGAGAATATCATGAATGATATAGAAATGAGATATATTGTTCTTTTTCTCTATGTAATTAGAAACGATTTGTTTAAAGATTTAAGCAATTCCTCTCTTAGGGAATCGTATGAAAAAATACTAATTTTAGATGAAATTTATAAAAGTAATATTCTAAACTTTTGGGACGATGAATTTGTTGATGTGTACATCGACCTTGGATTGATGAAAAATATTCGCAGTAAAAGAGAGTTTGATCAAAAGGACGATGACTTTATAATTAAACTTGGGGAAGAGACTATAACAATTGAGGAAGACACAATATCTGTTCCTGATGACACCTTGTTTTTAATCATAAACAAGAAATTTAAGGATTTAACAAGGAGAAATTTTAACTTAGCTCTGACACGATTAAAAGGAGTAAGATGTGAAAAAAGTAGTATTATTCACTCAATAATTTACGAAATCGGAGAACATGATTATACCCTTTCAGATGATTTATATTATATTTTAGATCAATTTGGAAATGTCTATCAAGCTATAAAAATTGAAATTACAATAGAGGGATTTTATCAAAGATTTAGAGAGATAGAAGATAAAATAAGTGATTTAATCAAGATATTTGATCCAGTTTTAAATACAAAACCACTTTTAAAAAAGATAAACACCGCGATTGAGGAAGAAAAAGAAATTTTAAACTACTTAAAGGATGAGAAAGTCGAGCTTCCAGAAAAATTTGATTCAAGTAAAATCAATAAAGACAACCCAGTAATTAAACAGTGGAATTCTCAGTTAATCTCCCTACTTGAATTAAGACATCAGATGACACAATTAGAAGATAAAATAATGGAATTAAAAAAGTATTATTCTGGTAAGGAAAGAAGATATAATTATCTCGAATTTGTTGAGAAGGTAACTTATAATGAAGATAATCTATTAGATGATATTCAGAATTCTTTAGTTGAGAATAGGAAAGAACTGGTAAAAATTAATGATCAAGTCTCTAAGATAACTAAAAAAGAAATAAAGTTATTAAATTTAGATTATGAAAGGTTATTGATAATAAGTGAAGATGATTAAAATTGAAATGTCCCTCTTGTAATGTAGAAATGGAAACTTTAGTTGCCGGAATTTTTCAATGCCCTCAGTGCAAAAAGATAGTTAAGGAAACGAGTAAGGATGATCAAGCACAAGAGAAAGTAAAAATAGAAACAGGAAACTTTTATGAAGGGGAATATTTTCATAAAAATGCAAGTCTAAACAAGCAATTTGAAATATGTGAGAAAGGGATAGTTATCAACAAAACTGAAAATCGCTTATTTGCCGCTTTAATTTGCCATAGTGCCTATTTGAAGGAAGAGAAATATGTGAGGTTATCTTGGTGGAAAAATTATAGACACGCTGGCATGTTTAAAATTTATGATAAAATTGTTCTTTCCAATACTATTAAAGCCTTAGAAAAAATGGAGGAAACTTTTGATGAGATATGGAATTGGAGTGGGAGGTATGGTAAGAAAGAGCCCAAAACTGATGAGGAATTGGCTAAAGAAAAGAATTTAGAAATCATAAAATATAGAATTCTGGAGAATAGAACTTGTCCTAAATGCTTAAAAAAAATGGATAAAATGAAATCTCATTATGAATGTCAGCATTGTGGGGAGATAGTTATTTTAGAGGGTTATAATCAACCCATTTTCAATATTAAACCGCAAGATCTTGATTTACATTTTCATGGAAATTTTCCAATCAATTTTTATTTACCAGTTAGTGGAATAACGGTTAAATGGCTAATGGGAGAATGGAAGGCAGTAGTAGTTATTTATGCAAAAGACAATCCGAACAGAAAGTGGTTAAGATTTTACTGGTGGATAAGAGATCTTAGTAATATCTTAAAATATGGTCAAAGAGAAATGGGAGAGGGGACTCAAATGGGTTGGAAAGCTCAGAAAGGAATCGCTTCCCCAAATATTTATGATAAAAAACAAATTATGAAACTAATTAATGCACTTAAAAAAATATCAGCAGAATTGGATTGGGATACTTCTAAATAATATTTAAAAAAAGCGGAGTTATCATTATGGAAGAAATTCAAGATTCAACATGGAGGGCGTTAATAAAAGAATTTGAAGATGGACTTGAAACTGCTATTAATGAACTACAAAAAAGAGATGTAGAAAATATTCCGGGAGCAAAAGAAGCCCTTCTTCAACGTTTGGCAAATATGAAACTTCACTTTCCCAAAAACGATGGTGATATATTCAAAAAATCTATCAATGATAGAATTCAAAACTCATTCTTCCCTAACACGAAGGATTTTGCTCAAGCATTTGAAAAAATTTTAAAATCAAGAACTCATGAGCAAGATTTCATTATAAATGAATTATTGAATGGATTTGTTTCATCAAAAGCAAAGTTAATAGCATCAGGTACACAAGGGCCAATAATAGATAGAATGGTTGAAGCGTTCAGTAAGAGAAATGATTTTCATATCGTGGATTATCAATTTTTTGCAATGTTCGGAGACCCAAATAAACCTCGTCATTATATAATAAAGCAGTTGGAAGAATTGGTGAATATGTTTGGACTTATTTCAAAAGAACTTGTTATTGAGAAAGATGTTAGACGGAGTGAGGAAAAAATCTATACATTTTATACTTTCCCCGAAGAAATTATTACGATACTTGAGGAAAAATATTTAATAATTGATCCTGATTTAGGTTATGCTTACGTATCCGAGGGATTTGATAGAAATGTCTTTATTTGTATGTTTCTTGCAAATATCACTATTCATCGAGATGATATGGATAAAATTGGAGGTTCTTATACTGTCAATGGAATTTCTGCTATTTTTGCATTAATTCTATTACTAAGTTTCATGCCAAAACTCTCGGTCGATGAAACCAATCCAATATTAAACGATCCTAGTTATGATGCAAATAGCATGAGTGTCATTCCAAAATCTTGGATGATGAAACAAGTGTTAGAACCATTATTTGAACCATTAATTAAAATTGTCGCCTATAGAGTTGGAGGGGGTCTTTGGCTCTCAAAGATCATAGATTCTGAGGTAAATAAACAGATTCATCAACAAATTAGATTTCTGCTTAAGGATGTTAATAAGTGGATTCTGGGAAATTTGTGTAGGGTTGAGATTCCTATTTTTGTTGAAATCTCAAACATATTTACCGAAATTTTAGTTGGATATGATGAAGAATAAGAGAAAAAGGAGTAATCGATTTATAGATGAGTTATAAAAAGAAAAGTACGAGAACCGTAAAACCTGGAAGGAAAAGAGAGAAATGGACTGACATTCTTCCCAGATACCTAACATTCATCAGCCACATGCGTCCTATACTGAGAGAGACGAGAAGAATATTAATTGAATTAGATGCTGACTTGTTGTTTGACACAGAAATTCTTGACAAAATTCGTCAGGAAGAAGAAAAAAGAAATATTCGTAAAGTTAGAGCTTTATCAGAATTTTCTGCTATGTATAGATCAAATGTATACGAAATAATTAAAGATTTTATTATTAAATATCGGGAAGAGATTCCGATCCTGGATATTAAAGATTACATAATAGAATTTCTTCATGAATCTGTTGACGCTTTAAATGTTTTACAACATATCACCAACCCTGATGAAATTAACATCGAGAACACGTATTTATACCAATTAGTAAAGTTTATCGAAGAAGTTATTTTCCCAAGAGGCTCGAATTTAAGAATCATTTATGAAAAGTTATTAGAACATTCAATAGATTTCTACGAATGTCAGCGACATATTTTGCAACCTCATACATATTATAGAGAAACACTAGAGAGTGCAGATTTCTTTGAAATTCCCGGAATATCTCCAAAAGTATATCAAATTATTAACAACATAACCTCATTATACAATTTGGATCCTAATTTTGGGGTGTTTCCAGAGAAAGAAAATCATGAAATTCCGATGATCTTAAAAAATGATGTTTTTCTACCATATATTGAATCTACTGCTAATGCTGAGGAAGAAGCAATTGAAAAAGTAGCAGAAAGGATGGGACTAAGGTTAATTGATGGGATTTTTCTAGCACCCAATGAAGACTTTGTGAACATACTGCTTGAAAATAATTTTTTACGCGAGAATAAACAGTCGGATGGAACAATAAGGTTATTACCACAATTTAGCAATGAAACGTTGATTATCTACTATTTAGCTTTTTCATCACAACGAAGAGGATTTCTATCGAAGGAATTAGTAAATTGGATTGCAATGAACTTTGCTTTTTTAATTTATATGGGTATTTTAAAGTGGAAATTATCGGATGAGAATATTTTTTACACAATATTTAAAGATTTACAAACAAATGAAAAGATATTACCATATCTAATGAAGCTTATTTGTTTTCCTAATTATTTAGGTGTAGATAAGATGAAAATTAGAGATTCGGTTCAATATCGGAAGGAGATTTTTAATTTCATTGGATCTCAGATTGATAATTTGAAAGAATTTATTAAGGAAATTGCAAGTTTCTGTATTAGATTTGATAAATAATAAATATATTATAAAGCGAGTGGAGTTAAAATTAGTAAAAAAGAACGAGAAGAGGGAGTAAATCTTACTTTCACTGATGACATTATTAAAGAACGTTTAGGTAAATATGGAGCTGTGTATTTTTCGGCAGATATCAAAGAATCTGTAGAAGATATATTAGGAAATGAAGTAAAAAAAGAAATATTAGATGATTTTTTTAAAGCTCTAATTAAATACGATGAATTTATGGAACAATTAAAAAATTCAAAACTAAATCCAAATTTAACAGTACTCTTATATGGCCCCCCGGGTACCGGTAAAACTTCTTTAACAAGAGGTTTTGCTAAAAGATATAACATCCCCTTATGTATTGTAGAATCTGATAGACTTGTGTCTCCACTACTAGGAGATACAATTAAAAATATCAGAGGTGTTGTCGAACTAGCGGCTGAAATTTCAAAAGAACGTGGAGCTTTCATTTTATTTTTTGATGAAATTGATGCCATTGGCTCCGAACGATCAAACATCCACGAAGTTGGAGAAATTAAGAGAGCAGTAATATCTTTCCTACAAGTCATTGATCGTGTTAATTATGAGGGAGTACCTTTAGCAATTTTTGGAGCAACGAATCATCAACATCAACTTGATTCTGCTATTTGGCGTCGTTTCACATTCCATTTTAAGTTTGATTTTCCTAATTACCAGCTGCGCAAAAAAATAATTGAATCTTTTATTAATAAGATAAAGGATGCCAAAATCGGAATTGATAACTCAATAATCACTAAGTTAAATTCTGAATATAATGAAATTCAAACACTTCATAAGAACTTAGAGAATAAACTTGGATATAAAATATCTGAATTTGAGAATAAGGTGTTTTGGGATGAAATTGATAAGAACCTTAAGACAGAAGGGCTTTTAAGACTTACAATTGGTTATTCTGGATCTGACATTGAACGCGGTACTAGAGTTGCTTTGTTAAAGGCGATTAATACAGAGTTACTTACATATGATATCTTTTATGACTCGTTAAGATTGGTAGGAGGGACTGCAATTCATGTTGAACGACAAGATATATTAAGTACTGATAGAATTTTTACAAGCGCTACAAGAAATTCCATGGAAGAAAGAAAGGATTTGCCAAAACCCCCTGAAATTTAATCATAATCAAAATATTAATAGGATATGACTGAGAATCAAGCATTTAATCTTGAAAAGATTAAGGAACTGACCTCTTCAATTGATCTACTCCAGGCAAAAACATATCAGTTAAAGGAGGAATCTTTGAAAGTTGATTTATGGAAAAATTCTATAAAGGAAAATATTTCAGAAGAAAAATTTCTTTCCCAAATCGATATAATTTCAAGAATGTTAGATGATATACGGAATAGTTTACAAAGAATAACGAAAGAAACTATAGGCAAATTTTTATACTTTCAAGAAGGATTGATTCGAAAATATAAAGAGAATTATCAATATAAATTAAAAAAGTTAAGATTAAACGAAAAAACATTAAGAAGAATAGGCATATATCTGATTGAAAATAGGAAAATAAACAAATTCATTCATAAAATTTCCTATACACCTTCTTTATCCATATCTCAATGGTTAGACATCTTAGATTCTTTACAAGAGAATTCATTATTTCTAAAAATAATGAAAAAAATCAAAACATATCGTGAAGGATTAATCCAACGTAAGCTTAATATCGAAATTAGCAAAATTCCTAAAGATACAGAAGCATCATTAATAGAAGAATATAAGAAAGCCTTTTTTGATGATCCAGAACTCTCCTTTAAGGATTTTATTCAAATTATTGAGAATAATTTGACTCAACAAGAATTAAAAGAGAAAAGACTTGTAATTAAAGAAGCAAAAGAAAAAGAGGAATTGGAAGAATTAAAGAAAAAGCAAGAAGAACATAAAGAAACATATGAAGATTATTTTAAATTGTCTGAAAGTGAGTTTAAGAGAAAAAGACGTAAAGAATCCAGAGAAAAGTTAACATCCATTAAAAAGGAATCCAAAAAGTCGAAAAGAATTCAAGTGAGTGACGAAATATCAGAAAAAATAGAAAAATTTAAATCTAAACTTGATAAAACTTTCAATGAAAAATATTTGATTCAAAAGGATGATGAAAAAGATCCCTTAGATCTAGTAAGGGAGCGAAAAAGAAAAAAGGAAAAAGAATACAGGCAATATAAAGATCATTTTGATTAATTCTAACAAATAATTAATAGTGTTTCAAAATTCAAGCAAGAAATAGTAAATTTTCAATTTCCATCGGATTAAAAAAGGTATCAATTCAAGAAAGATTTACATTAATTAAAGGGAAATTTAAACGAAAATTATTAGAAAATCTAAAAAATAAGACTTTCACAGATCTGCTTAATGACCTAAATTTAATCCCCCTGAAAAAATTCATTGAAACTTATCTCGAAAATGAATATTTTACCAATATCGATAAATCTCTTAAAGTACTGCAAATTTTTGAAGACCTCAATAAGATCATGGAGAAGAATATAGAAATTACTTCCCAATATTATGATTTTATCCAATCTATAATCTTAATTTTTAAGATGAATATCCTTTTGAAACAAAAAGAGAATTTAATAAGAGAATTAGAAATATATGAACAATTTAAACAAACAAGTGATATAAAAGCAAGTAGAAATCTTCTACAAAAGCTAAGTGAATCTTTAGAAAACAATAAAAAAAGATTGAGATATTTAAAGGAAGATTATTATAAACAAAAAGCCCATTATGATCAGATTACAGAACAGCTAACTGAATATGAATCAAATATACAAGAACTAACGAACTTGAAGAAACAATGTTTTAGCCATATTAATAAAATAACCAGGGAGATGTCAGGGAACTCAACCGTTATTAAAGAATCTTTAGCTGAAATAAAAGGTATTGACGACAATTCAACTAATGCTCAAAAAATAAGAGCTCTACAAAAGAAGGCAAAAGAAGCCCAAATCGAAATTAGAGAACTTAACTCAAAAATAGGTGAAATAAATCTAAAGTATGAAGAGTTCAAACCCATTTATCAATCATATAAAGATGATTATGAAAACCTAATTAAAATAATAAATAGTGATACAAGCAAAATAGAAGATTTACAGCTTAGAATAAATGAAGAAATTAAAAAAAGTGATACAGTTTCACTTGAAAAATACAATGCTATTGACTTGAATTCAATTAGAACGAGCCAAGAAATTGAAGTGGATCTCAAAAATACAACTTCTGAATTAAATTCAATTATTATTCCTAATAATTATATTGATTCTAACAACCCAGAAGATTTATCACTCTCAATTAAATATTTAAATCAGATTAGTAATACATTAAAAGCTCTGGAGAACGATATTAGTCTAAGCGTAGAAAAAAGCGATTTAGATGAAATCTTTGAATCATTTCAAAAGTTAGAAAGGATATTATTAGATCTTGAAATTATAATTAATGGATTTTTAGCAGAAATTAATCTAGAGATTAAATTTCAGATTCTCTTAAGTAGCGATAATAAAACCTTTAATATTCAACTTCTTTTCACTCGAACTAATAATAATTCCCTTAATTTTGATGAATTAACAACTCCTGAAAAGATTTTTTTTATTATCGTATGGTATATCTCGACAGAAATCCAATTAAATAGTAAAAACATAATTTTTTCAAATCTATTTATCCCAAGCATTTATAATAAAGCAGGATCGATATTCCGAACTATAAGAAAGATACTCCCTCTTTTTGAGAGTGAAAAATTGCCCCATGTTAATTTAATCTTTATCCTTTCAAATTTAGAAATGAAGAAAGATATCAAAAATTTAGAGATAATAACAATTCAAGAAAGCGAGTAATTGTAAAAATGGAAAATATTGAAGAAGTAGTAAGGAACATTACAAAGATTATTCTCACAAATCCACAGAAAATGATTAGAGAAGAAGATTTGAAGAATTTGAGCAGAAATTTTGATTTCGAAACCACAATGAGCAAAATTTATTTAAATCTGCAAGATATAGGATTTGAGCTAATCAAGACAACATTTCTTGAACAAACATTTTACATAGTAACTTCTGAGGGAAAGGATGATAATGTTACACCATCACAATATGGTGTTTTAGCCTTAATCGTTGCTCTCAGCAAA
>JBHLOF010000032.1:0-36232 GCA_048940805.1 Promethearchaeota archaeon | reverse complement strand
TTACTAGCAATTGGATTGAGGCCTGAAGAAGCCCACGGTTCTTTAAGAGTTTCGTTAGGCAGATTTACAACCGAAAAAGATGTGGATTATTTCTTAGAAAAGTTGCCCCCTGTTATAGAGCGATTGAGGAAGATGTCCCCTCTCAAAAAGGGTGTAGAATATATGTTTTCTGATTCTCCTCATGAACATCATCACTAGATAACTGATATAACATACAAGTTCTAATTCCATTTAAGAAAAAATTCGAAAGGATTTTTGTTAAAGGAATTTTTTTCTACTTAATGAGTATAGAGGAATTTTATTATTTAAATAAAAAAATTACAATCGAAAATAAAGAGGAAATAAGCTCTTCTTACAAAATTAACACATATAAGACAAAATTAAAATTCATGGAAGAAAGAAAAATTCCTCAAAAACCTATTAAATCTGTTTTGGAAGGATTATTTCATAAGGATAACTTTATATCAAAAAAAACAAAAAATTCTATTTTTAAAATTATATACTCTCAAGTATTTAGAATCATCATCCTTATTACTCATTCTGGTAAAGAAATAATTGCAAATCGCGATAAATTGATTAAAGAGTATGGATGGTTTTTTTTTGTAGAGAAACCAGAAAAAAAAGAAAAGATAATAAAGGACAAAAAACCTAAGAGGAAAGAGGAACGAAAAGAGGAAGCAACAATAAGTACAAAAAATTACCAATTTAATGATCTTGTAATTTCTGTTAAGGAAAAAGAAAATATGCGTTCACTCTATCATACTAAGGAATATCGTCATTATTTGAAGATAATCAAATCCCAAAATATTACCCAAACTCCAGCAAAAGAGGTTCTTGATGATTTTTTTAACAAGGATGAACTTGTTCCTATTGAAGAGAAAAAGGCAATTAGAAAGATTATATATTATATTAAAGAAAAGGTTATTGTTGTAAAATCTCTTACAGGAGATGAAATGTATGAGAATTTAGAGAACCTTGTAAAAAAATATGGATGGTATTTCTATATAACAGGTGTTCCTGTAGGCGATAGTGAGTTATGTATTGCAATTGATAAAATTGAAAAAAGGTATGGTGAAGATCATTTTTCAAATATCTCTTTAATTGGTGAAGAGGGTAATCCTAAAGATATCAGAGTAACAATTTATCCTATTGTGTTAAAACCTAATCATAATTGCCACATCCTGGGCTTAGGAAAACTCAATATCTTGTTGGATTGCGGATTATCTTATGAAAAACCTGAAATGGGAACTGAAGACAAAGAGAAAATAGAGGAAATCCAGGAAGAGAAAGACGTAATAAGTGCAGAAGAAAAGGTAAGTAAGGATGAGGAAGAATTAAGAAGTGATATTAGATATGTCGAAGAATATCTTCAAAATCTCCCCCAACTAATATTAGAAGAAGAAACAAAAAAAAATGAAGAAAATGATGAAGAAAAAGAGGAATTAATACCATTTCCACAAAATCCCAAAATAGATGCAATTTTTATTTCTCATAGTCATTGGGATCATATTAGTGGTTTAAAGGAATTAATAGAAATTTATCCTGATATCCCAATCATAACTTCAAGAATAACTTTAGATTTATTTCTGCTTCGGGACTCTAAATTCCTAAAACAAGTAAATCATGAAGATATAGAGGAAGAAGAATATCGCAACATAATTAAAAATGTGATATATGCGGAAAATGGTACTAAAATTGAATTTAAAGAAAAAAATTGTTACCTTTCATTTTTCCATGCGGGTCATATGCCTGGTGCTTTGATGATGTTAGCAAAAGTAAATGATTTTCGATTACTTTACACGGGAGATTATACTTATCATGATATCACTCCTTTTGCTGGAACAAGGCGATTCTTAGAGCAGATCTCTCGGCCAATAGATTATCTTTTAATTGATGGTACTAGTGCTAATGAGGATTTTGGAAATATATCGGACCAGTTTCACAGTTTAATTCTATTTTTGGAACAAAAAGCAGAATATGGAGATAGTTCTTTAATTGGAGCAGATCCTTCCAGTTTAGCTATCTCGTTTATGTTAACGTTTTGGAGATATTTTAGAAAACTTCAATTAAGACGGGATTATAAAAAACGACCCAATATTTACGTTGATATGATGGTTAGAAAGAATATTCAAGTAATTAACCATAGATATGAATATATTTACGGTCCGATATCTCGTTTGATTCGAGATAAAGCAAATCCTTTCAATAGTATAAAATTCAGATGGTTTGATCACGAAAGTTTAGATTTCCTTCGAAAAAAAAACAATATTATTATTTCTCATCCTCCTGATCTTTCATATGGATTGATTCGAAATATAATCAATAGTGTTGGACGTAACCCACATAATTTTGTATTTTTAGCAGGTTCAATTCACGAATCTCCCGGCTTAGAACTTGTTGAAGGTGCTGAAGAAATTGAATTTTCTGAGACTTGGAAGATGCCTTTTCGCGCTTTATTATTAAATACTTTTGCGCCTCATATTAAAATAAAACTACATGCTGATAGAAACCAACTACGTGAAATGATAAATGCTTTAGACCCTAAAGAAGTGTGTTTCTTCCATCAATCTGCTAAAAGGTTAGTTGATGTTGTAGAATATGTTAAAGAATTAGGCGTTGAGAAAGTATCATTGCCAAAAAAGAGAAAACTCTCTATTCTGAATTAGTTGTTTTATAAGTAATAAACAATAAAACTATAAATCAATAATTTCTTCTTCTTTATAGGAATAAATACTATAAGGTGAATTAAAATATACTCAGAAAAAGTAATGGAGCACTTCAAAAATCCAAGAAATATGGGAGAAATGAAGGATGCTGATTCTGTGGGTGAAGTAGGTAATCCAGTATGCGGAGACCTCATGTATATATATATTAAAGTAAACGAAAAAGACGGAAATGAGATTATAGAAGACATCTCTTTTCAAACATTTGGTTGTGCCGCTGCTATTGCAACTTCTTCGATGGTTACTGAAATGGCTAAAGGAAAAACCTTAGATGAAGGCTTAGAAATCACCAGGGGTGATGTGGCAGATAATTTGGATGGGTTACCCCCAATTAAACTGCACTGTTCAAATCTGGCTGCTGATGGGCTCCATGAAGCTATTATAAAGTACAGAGAAAAGAAAAAATCAAAAACTACTTAATTTTATAAAAAAACTTCGAGTATTCTAATCATTTAAGTGTCTAAACCTTCAAGTAATAAATATGAAATGTTTAATTCCATTTCAAAAATTGTAAGTTAATACTTTATATTAAGGTGTTTGAGGATTTATTCATATAATTTACTTGATCATTTTAAAAATCTTAGAAATCAAGGAGAAATGAAGGATGCTTATGCCGTTGGAAAAGCAGGTTCCATAGAATGTGGTGATTTTATTCATGTTTATATTAAAGTAAAGAAAGAAAGTGGACGAGAGGTTTTAGACGACATATCGTATGAGACATTCGGATGTGCTGCAGCTATCGCTTCTTCTAGCATGCTAACTGAAATGGCTAAGGGTAAACCTTTAGAAGAAGCAGTAAAAATCACTAAAATGGAAATTGTTGAAGCTTTAGGAGGTTTACCTGAACCTAAAATTCATTGTAGCTTAATGGTGGCAGATGGATTAAAAGAAGCAATTAAAGTATATCGGGAAAATAAAGCTGACTAAATGAAATCTTTAGATTTCTACTGAACTACTTCCCTCGATAATTTTCACATTCGTAATATAAGCTATTTTTTGAATGTCTGATAATAATCCCACTTTTGAATCAAGCTTTTCAGATATTTGCTCGCCTTTTTTATATGACGTTGTTTTAGATTTCTTTTTAAAAGTTACTATGAAACTAAGACGATTTGTGGTCGGATCGATTGAATCTATTCCTAAAACCGTGTAATACTTTAGGTGACGTACAAATATTGGGCTTAATACCTGGGAATAATCTTCAGAAACAGGAAAATCTAACTCGATTATGTCTTGTGCAAGCCCTTTTTGGCCGAATTTGGAGTATGTCATGATATACATTAACCCACACCCTACTAATGTAAGCATTATTCCTACTAAATAAAATCTTGTTCCGCAAGCCATCCCAACAGCCATTACGAAGAATATAAATCCAACATCTCTAGTTTCTTTAAGCGCATTTCTGAATCTTACAATAGAGAGGGCTCCTACTAATGTAAAGGCTCTTGCGATATCAGTCCCGATAACGATCATAATCATTCCCACAATCATACCCAATAAAACAAGAGTTTGAGTAAAGTTTTGTGAATATGAGATACTACGATGTGTACCACGATATGTGATCCCAATTATGATTGATAAAATAATACTCCAGAAGAATACAATAATTACATCTGTTATTTCTATAGGTGTAAGATTGCCTAGAGAAAAAAATGAATCTTGAATAAATTTTTGCAGAAACTCAATCAACCACATAATCATCAATATTTTTTTTTCCGTAAATAAGTTTTTGATATTATATATTACCTTTAAGATAAAGTAAAAATTTTTGATTTTTCTAATCCAGTTGCGAATTTTGAAATCTTATACTGCACACAATCATTTTTTTGAATTATCTTGATTGCCCAATTAGGGATTATATTATTAAATTTTATTTCCATAACACATATATTAGGGGGAATAATAAATTTTGATCCCCCACCGAACCGTAGGTCTAGATTATATCTTCTCACTTTTAGGTCTGTATCAAATGTGACGCGGAAGGATTTTTCAAATTTCGATACATAAGGTTGCCTTTTATACGATACAATACAAACAGGCTTTAGGTTATATCTCTTATTCATGAACCAAATTTCTTTTAGTGTGTTTTTATCTTGTTCGGATGCATTCTCATAAAACTCTATGGTATCTCTATGATGAGAATCTAAAAATTTTAGTGAATTTTTAAGAGGAATATATATTCTCCTTTTCGCAACGTTGTCATTCAGTTTTTTCTTTAATTCTATAAATGCATACTGCTGCTGTGTGTCATTTAAAATTGAGGGGTAATATCTTATTCTTAATTTTTTTCTAATAGCAACCCCATCTCTTTTTTCAAGAAAGGTATGATAAAAATTTGAATCAAAATATAAACTTCTCACTTCATAGTTGAAATTGTTGCTAACGTGGGAGTCCAATCTCATGAAAGGGCGTATAAGAGAGATTATTCTATCCCTTTCTTGGAATGAGATTTGATATTTTAATTCGAAGCGATTGAAATATTTTTGAAAACTTTGTATTATAATCTCCTTATTCTTTTGTTTTTTGATCAAGGTAATTGACTTATTACGAATGAAGTTCGGTCATCTAAATAATTCAAAACCCTATTTTTATCTATATTAAAAACCCATTCATATATTTCAGTAGGGTAACCCCTTACTGGATATGGATCGGTATAATGGAATGGTATAAGGACCGTGGGTTTGATGAGATAAAACCACGCTTCCACTTGTGCTTTTAATGAAGCTGAATTATTTGTAATTTTTTCGTGAGCTTCTAAATATGGATTGACAAAGTCTGAATCTGTTATCGAATTATCCCATAGTGGTCGCGGATAAGAATTAATACTTGCCCAAGTACATATGTCAGGATAATATCCTCTATACCCCGAGAGTAGCGGAGCTATAGTGAAATCAGGTGCCCCAAAGGAATAATAAGAATTATACCCCATATTAAAATTTTGTTCAATATCCCATGGTAAGAAAATAAATCCTTTATTTGGTTCGTTATAAATATAATAATTATGAGGAAGGATAACATAGTCATCCCAATTACCTTGAAAATTACTTGCGGCAAAATATTTTGCTAAAACATCTAAATTAGCAAGATTTTGAATATTTGACCAATCATTATTAATCGTGTTAACAAGCTGTTGTAAATCAGTATAATCATCTAGTTCCACATTTGTCTTCAATTCAAAAATCCGTCGACCATCCCAGGAATAATAACTTTTAACATTTGAACGATATTCGAGATTTGCATTGAGGCCTGTAACTTTATAAAGATTTCCTTCGGGATTGATAAAATTATAATTAAGAAATGTCTTATCTAGATCTTCTGTTAGGAGGTATAAACCTTTATACTCTTTATTTTTTACAATATTTCCTTGTTCATCTGTTTCAGTAATAAAAAGTTTTGCCCAAGTGATTCTTGGATGGGGAATCCCTAATATCTTAAAAATTTCATATCCAGCTACCTCGTTCATAAAGCAAAAATCGGTTGGGGCGGCTCTTAAGTTTAATCTCCTCAATCCTAGGAAACGACGATTTATATTTTCAGGGCAAGATATGTATTGACTACTTCCTACGTAATATTCAATTTCACTAAATTTTAGTTTAAAGGAATCTTTAGGATATAAAATGTTATAATTTGCACGAACTCTAAAACCGATATTATCCATCGAATAATCATCAATAGTCACATCAGCAGGAACATATAAATGATCTGTCCAGCGATTGTTATCATGTTTACGTATCATCATATCATCGTAATAATCCGCTTGGATTACAACATGGACCTCGTGTATTTTTTGAGTTGAGAATAATAATGATGATTTATAATAATGTCTCCTTGCTGAGGTTGTGGAAAATCCAAATATTTCCTCATCAGATCGAAAGGGTGGTTGAAAATTATTATAAAATATATTTGGTTGAGTAACCAAAATGTTATCAAGTACGTTGAGTCGAGTGAAAATCCAGTTTTGGATTTTATTCGATATATCTTCAACAGACTTTCTAATATCCAGCGAACGAGAAAGAGATAGTTTAATTGGCTGATAAAGATTATCAAAATATGTAATTAAATTATCCAGAGTCCAGATATTATTACGAATATAATTCCATCGGTTTATAACATCCGATAAAAACTCGAAGTTGATTAAAAAGTTTTCAGGAAACAGTAATCGATGATACAAATTACTCCACACAACGGAATCGATCTGATTATCATCTTCATTTAACCAAATATCATTGGGAATCAGACCATGCTCAGAGTAACCCCAACTTTGGGCAAAGTTCCACGGTATAAAGGTGAATTTTGCTGGGGCTTTATGGTTATATATTAGATAATATGAAGAACCCTCTAATATCTCATGACCAACAAATAATCCAAACAAAAGGGTATCAATTATAGAATTTTTATCAAAGAAGGAAAAAATACCAGATAAATTGTCAAAATATTCTGGCTCTGAAGCATTATTTATAAATTCCGTAAGGTTTCTGGGTAATTGAGATAAATCAATCGTATTCGGATATAATTGTTCCCATAGATTTTCAGTACTTGGAATTGTGTGAAAGTCTCCATCCCAATTGCTTGCTTTATAAATTGCATCATTCTCTTGGAGGTTATTTACATCTTCTTGCTCCAAATCCATGAATTTTCGGTCAATTCTCTCAGTTAGTAAGTACATACCTTGATAATTCCCATTAATATATACTTCTACAAGCTTAGAATTAGGTAGCTTGCATCTAGCATTTTGATGATTTAACATATTATAAACATCAAAAGCCATTTTTGTTCTAAAAGCATCTAAATTTTTACCGGGAGGTAAAAGAATCCAGTCATCATCTTCACGAATCTGGAATAGATTTTCATTTTGAAGTAACTCAAAAGACAACCCTCCATCAGAATCCCTTTTTCGGATATTAGCAGCTAAATAGTGATTTGCCCATGTTGATTTTGCAAATTCTTTTGAAATAGGTGAAATCTTTAAAAAACCCTGTTGGGAGTAATTTGTTATTTCATTTGAAACTTTAATGTCGACAACTGGTACTTCCGGGGAATAGGATAATGAATCTGTACTACCTTGATATGTGAAATAGATAAAAGATGAGACGACAATTACTGAAATTAAAACTAGAGGAATAATTTCTCTCTTAAGTTGAGAGGGCTTAAGTTTCTCCAATTTTTCAGACATAATAATCACAATCCATTCTTATAATTCAATATTACTTTTAGGATAAAAAAATAACTGAAAAATTTATTATATCTATTAAAACCCAAGAATATGGTTATTACATATTTCTAAAAATGGGATGTTAGAATTGCTGATAATTTTTCCCAATAGATTTCTATACTCCAATCTACTTGCTCTTTAATCTTTGAAGATAAATCCTTAAGAACTTCTTTAATTTTCAAAGAATCAAAATAATTAATTTTAGGCGCAACCAGGCCTATCATATATCTTTTCTCTCTCCCTCGAATATTCTCATCCTGAATAGAATCGAAGAAAATATATCCTTTTCTTTTAAAATTCTCGATATTTAATAAAATTCCTTCGGCCTTATTGATATTTTGATAACCATAAAGAGAGACAATCGCATGGAATAATTGTTGACCAACCTTCTCAACTGAAAAAGAGGTCTCACCATTATTCGGAAAACTAGAAACTAATTTTGGACCAATTTTATCGTCCCAAAATACAACTAATAAAATAACATCGCTCTTTTCCTCCTCTGAGATTGAGGGAATTGTGCTCATATTAACAGAAGAGAGTAACATTTCAATTTTCTCATTTATTTCTTTTATATTTTTATTCCTCGAGATTTTTCCTGATATTATAGCAAGTAAATCGTCTATTTCAAATGGTTTAGTAAGATAATCATCAACACCCAACATTTTCCCAAACCTAACATCATCAGGAGTGTTTCTTCCCGATAAAAAAATAAATGGAATATGATTGAGCATATCATTGTTCGAAACAGCTTCAAACAAATCATAACCATCCATTTCAGGCATTATAATATCACTTATTATAATTTCAGGAATCCTTTTAGAAGTAGACAGTAGTTCTACGGCGAGAAGTCCATTATTTGCAGTAATAACATCATAGTCTTTTACTTCCAACAAATGTCGTAAATTTTGTAGCAACGCTAAATCATCGTCTACTACAAATATTAAAGGATTCACATTAAAAAACTCGATTTTTGTGTATGCTTATTAATAAAGCTCGAGAGATAAATCTGTACAACAATAATAACAAAAATATACCTCTATTTATGATTTATGATAAGGAAAATCTGAATCTAAAGGTTATAAAACTAAGTGATAACATTAATTAAGTTTATACTTTTTTTGAATTAATAATCTTAAAACAATATGAAAAAGGAGTTGAGAATTACACTATGTTTCATACATACACATTAGGTCCATATCATTGGCTTTTCATGTTAATAGGGGGCGTTGTTTTAATTATCGTTAACTTATTTGTTGCTAAATACATGCACAAAGATGCTCTCAAGCGAGGAATTAAAAACAGTGAATTTTGGTTATTAATAGGATTCATTCTTGGAGTAATTGGACTGTTGCTCTATGTTTTCGTACGCAAAAATTACGAAGAGAGAACTTAGACTTTTATTCTTAATTTTTTTATAATTTTTTAATAGACTTATGGATTTTCTCTATCTACAATGAGTTCTCCACCGACACCTACATTTTCTGCTAAATTCTCTTTAATTATAATAACATAAGCATTTCTCGATATTCCATAAGCTTTTTCCATTGCATCTGTGATTTCCTTGACTAAATTTCTCTTTACATCTAAATCTTTAATTCGTGGTCCATCTATAATTACATTTGGCATTTTTTACCTTCCTCTTTTTTGTTTTTTTAGGTTTATTTTTGGATAATAAAATAAATAATAAATTCAAACTTTATTTTTAATGTTAACTCAATAAGGATATTAGTGAAATATTTCTAAAGATATTAATTATGAGATTTTCTAAAACTATATCTAATGTTGTCAAGGAGCGCACATCTTGGAGGACCTACTCTAGTGAAATACTTAAAGATGATGTAAAAGATGTTATCTTAAAATTACTGAAAATGGATGATTTCGATAGCCCTTTCCGTAAATTTACGGGAGAAATTCGCTTTGAACTATTAAATTTGACAGAATTTGATCCTTCCGAAAAACAAAAAATAGGAACTTATGGAGCTATTGAAGGTGTACAAAACTTTATTGTTGGAGCAGTTGAGAAATCTGAGTATGATCAGGAACATTTTGGGTATGCCATGGAACTAATTATATTAACTGTAACAGATCTGGGACTAGGTACCTGTTGGTTGGGAGGTACATTCAATAGAAGTTTATTTGCAGCTAAAATTAAAAAAAGTGAAAAAGAAATAGTTCCTGCAATTACACCAATAGGTTATCCAGCGACTCGAACAGAAAAAGAAAAAACAATTCGCTCATATGCAAGGGCAGACAAACGATTTCCATGGAATAAACTCTTTTTTGAAAATGATTTTTCAACGCCACTATCAGAAGAAAGGGCGGAAATATATTTTCCCTTAATTGAAAATGTCAGATTAGGGCCTTCTGCCGGTAATTTCCAGCCTTGGAGAATTCTTAAAGAAGCTAATAAAGATAATTACCATTTTTATGTTTTATATATGAATGATCAAATCGGGAAGATGTATAATGTATTTAAACGTCTTGATATTGGAATTGCTGTAAGCCACTTTGATCTTACAGCAAGAGAATTGGGAATTAAAGGGGAATGGCGTTTTGAACAACCAGGAATTCCAAAAGTTGAGGATTTACATTATACTATTTCATGGATCGGTGAAATATAATCTTTCTATCATTATTTTAAAGTTGATTTATATGCTTTAGCGCAATGTGTGCAACAAAAATTTAATTCTTTCCCATTTATAATTTCCGTATGGAAATCTTCATAAAGCTTGACTCCACAACTAGCACAAATCTTTAATTTTGATTGAATTGCAACTTCAATTAAGTTATCAAACCTTGAGAAGATTCTATCTGTAAAATCTGCTCCTGAGGGGGTTAACTTGTACCCTTTTGACCTCTTAGATTGTTTAGTGGCAATTTCTTTAATATAACCTTCTCCTTTAAGGGTTTTTAGAAAATCATAAACATATGTGGGGCTAGCAGTTTTATCCAAATCCTTTTTTAATCTATTTAAAATATAGTATCCAGTAACAGATTCCTTAGATTTCAGTATGACCAATGTATAAAGCTTAGTTAGATTTTGAACTTTCAAATCACTTTCTTCAGTCATTTCTTATCATCAAATGTAGTTATTTTACCATTAAGAAATTTATTTTTACTAAATTATAAAAGAAAAACATAATATTTAAATATATATTTTCCCGTATATATACTCAGGAGTAATATTCCTTATAAAATATAAAATTAAAAATAAAACTAAAAATTTGGTGATGATATGATTTTTGATGGTTATCATTCTGATGGTATGTTTCACATGATGGATTGGGGCTCAGATTTTTGGTATCTTTTAATTTTTATAGGTATAATCGGCTTTATTTTCATAACTTTCATTTTGTTGTATATAATGAGAAAAGGAACAAGAAAACTTGAAAATTCAGCATCTTCTAATTTAGATATCAATATTATGGATTCAAATGTTAATCAACAATCTGCTAAAGCAAAATTCTGTCCAGAATGTGGAATTGAATTGGAAGAAAACATAGTATATTGTCCTGCTTGTGGAACTAAAATTTTGAGGGTTGAAGCAAATGAGTAATTTAAATAAATTTTTGAATTATAATATATTTTCTATGAATTTTTTCATAGTTCAAGGAATATTAATACTTAAAACTCTTTCAAATTATAAACAAAAGGTATAATTAATGCATAAAGTAATAAAAAACATGAAGAAAAGTGATTTTTGAATGACAGAAACGAAAGAAGATATCAATTTAAAATTATCGGGTATGACATGCGCAAATTGCGCTTTGAAAATTGAGAATAAGCTAAGTAATCTTGAAGGTGTTAAAAGCGCTGTAGTTAATTTTGCTAATGAAGAAGCGACAGTTGAGTATGATCCAAATACGACAAATTATGATCTTATGCAAGCAGCAGTTAAGGATCTTGGTTATGGCGCATCATTAGCTAGGATTGAATTAAAAGTAATAGATGAATTATCAGAAGCAGACTTTGATAATCTAATTAATGAAGTTCTCAACATTAAAGGAATTCATGATGTTAGAGGAAATTTCAAAGCTTCAAAATTATTCATTGGATTCAATGAATTAGCATTAGACGAAGTCGGAGTCTATTCAAGAGTTAAGAAATTAGGTTATAATATTGAAAAATCAGCGGGAACGTTGGATTTAGAAATTGTGAAACATAAGAAAGAAATGAGATATCGGCTTCGAATTATGGTAATTTCCCTAGTTTTTTCGCTCATTATTACTCCTATAAGTTGGTTTATTGCGGAATCATACGAAAGAAATCTTCTCTTATTCTTTCTTGCATTGGCGAATTATGCGATCTCTGGATCATTTTTCCTAATTGGAGCATATAAATCATTAAAAAACAAATCGACAAATATGGATGTGCTAGTTGCTTTAGGCACAACTACAGCGTTAATTTATTCTATCCTAACAACATTCTTAATACAGGGAAAAACGTTCTATGAAGCCATGAGTATGATTATAACTTTTCTTTTAATTGGAAAGTACCTTGAGCATAAAACTAAAGGACAAGCGTCAGAAGCTATCAAAAAACTGATCGGGCTCCAACCGAAAACTGCTACTATTATAAAAGATGGGGCAGAAGTGGAGATTCCAATCGAAGAAATTGAAATCGGGGATGTGTTAGTAGTAAGACCCGGTGAAAAAATTCCGGTTGATGGGAAAGTAGTTGAAGGAAAAACAAAAGTAGATGAATCCATGATTACAGGAGAAAGTAAGTACGTTAAAAAGGAAATAGATAGTGAGGTAATTGGAGCAACAGTAAACCAAACTGGATTGATCCATATGGTAACTGAAAAAATTGGGAAAGAAACTTTGTTATATCAAATAATTGATTTTGTAAAGCAAGCTCAAAGTAGAAAAGCAGCTAAGCAACAATTAGCTGATAAAATTAGCAATTATTTCGTTCCCGCAGTTATCGTAATTGCTATTAGTGCCTTTCTCTATTGGTATTTTATTGGAACTCAGATTTATCCAGCACTTCAAGCAATACAACTCGAAGCATCACTACAAGTATTTACCTCTATTGTAGTTATTGCTTGTCCTTGTGCGTTAGGATTAGCAATTCCTACCGCGGTTATGGTTGGAACAGGTAAAGGAGCTGAAAATGGTTTATTAATCAAGGGTGGAGATTCATTAGAATCCATTAATACGATTAACACGATAGTTTTTGATAAAACAGGCACTTTGACTGTTGGCAAACCTAAAGTTTCCGTAATCTTCTCAGAGAAAACTCTTCTGGGATCGGGGTATGATGATAACGATGTTTTATTCTATGCTGGGACTGCAGAAATGGGCTCAGAACACCCTCTCGGAAGAGCTATTATAGAGGAAGCAAATCAAAGGTCCATAAGTCTCGAATCGACAACAGAATTTAATGCTGTTCCAGGTAAAGGGATTACAACCTATATAAAAGGAAAAAGAGTCTTGATTGGTAATGAAAAATTAATGAATGATAATAATATCTCAATGAAAGGTTATACAGCAAAGTTTGAGGAATTTCAGGAACAGGGTATTACAACTATTATAATTAGTGTAGATAAAGAGATACGGGGGATTATAGGTATCTCAGATAAGATGAAAGATCAAGCACCTTATGCATTAGGTAAATTAAGAGAGATGGGAATTGAAAATTTTATGATTACAGGAGATAATATGCAAACCGCTCTATCAATCGGACGACAACTTAATTTCGATGAGTCACACATTTTAGCAGAAGTCCTACCTAACGACAAGGCTTTAAACATCCAGAAACTCCAAAAATCGGGCGAAAACAGAATTGTAGCAATGGTTGGTGATGGGATAAATGATGCTCCTGCTTTAGCTCAAGCAGATGTAGGAATTGCCATAGGTTCTGGAACAGATGTCGCAATCGAAACAGCAGATATTGTTCTCATGAGGGGAGATCTTAGGAATGTTGTCTCAGCAATCAACTTGTCCAAAAAAACTTATAAAAAGATGTTAACTAATCTATTCTGGGCATTTATTTATAATATTATAGGAATTCCATTAGCAGCAGGGGTATTATTCAGTTTCACCGGGATATTCTTACCACCATACTTAGCAGCAGTATTCATGGCAACTAGTTCTGTTTCAGTGGTGACCAATGCTCTCTTCCTTAAACGATTTGAACCGAAAACCGAGCAGCAACTTGAAGAAGAGAAGTTGTTAATAGAAGAAAAAGTTATAGATCCAATATGTGGTATGGAAATTATTCCGAGTCGTTCAATTGAATATAAATATAAAGGAGATAAATATTATTTCTGCAGTGCTTCATGTGAACATGAATTTAAGTTGGATCCCGAGAAGTATAAAGATTATGAACATGCAGACCCAAAATTAATGCATAAAGGAGTAGCAGAAGAAGAACTTGTAATAGACCCAGTTTGCGGGATGGAAATACTTCCAAGCTATTCGATCGAGCATGAATATAATGGTAAAAAATATTATTTTTGTGCACAATCATGTGTGGAAGATTTTAAAATTGATCCCGAGAAGTATTTGACTAAAAAACCAATAAAAACAATGTAAACTCATTATTAATACATAAGATAATTTTTCAACAAAAATATATAGAAAAAAGGAGGAAAAATCATGAGTAAATTAGTATGTTCTGAATGTGGATATGAGGAACCTCTTCCTGGTCATTGTGGTAGACCGATGCATAAAGAAGGAAATGCACTTGTGTGTCATATGGGTGCCTCATGTAAGATGGGTGGTCCAGAAAACCCATCTACAAGACCCATACCTGAACATCATGGTAAACCTATGGATATTGTATAGTAAAATTAAAATATATTTTTTTATTTCTTATTCGAATTAATATTTTACTGAAATGTATATTAACTGTACTCTTGAAACTCTCAATACCTTTAGAAATTAACTATTGGATCCATACTGACATACTGTCATTCATTTTATTTCTAGAATTAGGAATAAGAGAGATTAAATGGTAACCGCCTTGTATATTTTGTTTCTCGTCTTATTCCTGAACATTAATTCAAAATATTGGATCTATTTCAATGAATTGAAAGTGGTGAGTAGATGGGAAAATTAAAACTTAAATGCTGCAAATGTGGAAATATTATGGGAACCTTATCTCAGGATGGTAATTTTTTAGTGTATTTCCAATTCGTTACTATAATTTAATAGATCGGAACCCCACATTCTTTGCAGAATTTTGAATCTTTATCAATTTTATTACCACAATTGGGGCAAATCATCGGTGTTTTTCCACTTTCTTTTGATTGAGAATTTATTGCATCTAGTTGTTTTTGAGCTAACATTTGCATCATTGGATTGTTTTCAATCATTTCTTTCATGTTGGGATCTTCCATCATTTCTTTCATCATAAATGCTGATCTTTTCATAGCCCATTTTCTCATTTCTTTTTGAAATGAGAGTACGATTACCATTGGTCCAAATGAAAACATTATTATCCCGAATAAATACTGAGGGAAACCAACTCTTAATCCCATTATAAAGACAATAAGCCCAACAATAGTCATTGTGAGTCCAATTAATAATCCAATAAGAGACTTTCTTCTCACTTTAATCACTCGTCAATATGATATTCTAGCTAATAATAAACTTGAAATTTAAAAATATAACTAGTTTTAAGATGTTATAATGTCCGATAAAGACCAAAATCTTTGTTTTTTATGTTGCAGTTATTTGTTGAAAATTGATAAAAGTGTTATCTTTCCTAATTAAAAATATTTCATATGTATATGCAAAATCAAAAAGAATCAATAAAAAATAACACATAATTATTAAAATTTGAATTTTATTACTAGACGTAGGAAAATGAGGGAATAGTGGTGTGAAAATGGGAAAATTAAAACTTGAATGCTGTAAATGTGGGAATGCTATAGAAACTTTACCTCAGGGCGCTCAAGATATAATGATTGATGAAGAATCTGGAGAAATCTTGTATTATAATGGACCAAAGTTTGGATATTTACCCGCGGATTGTGTTGTTTGTGAAAAATGTCAAGAAAAAATGGGTAGATAAAATTTTTTTTGATCCCAATCTTATTTTTATAAAAATCAATCTTTAAAACACTTTTTACTTCTTTATCTTTAAGTCAAGGAATTAGATCTTGGTGATAATATGAAATATTATTCAAATATATTGAAATTAATAGGTAGAACCCCTTTAGTCCGAATTAATAAAAGTAATCCAAACCCTAATGTCTTGATGTTAGCTAAATTAGAAAAATTTAATCCTGCAGGATCAGTAAAAGATAGAATTGCTATCTCAATGATCGAAGAAGCTGAAAAGCAAGGCATTTTATCCCCAGGAAAAATTGTTATTGAACCTAGTAGTGGTAATACAGGTATTGGATTAGCTTTAATCTGCTCTGTAAAGAGTTATCCTTTAGAAATAGTTATGCCAGAAACAATGTCTGTAGAGAGAAGAAAGATCATGACGGCTTACGGAGCAAAAATCACTTTAACTCCTGGAGATAAGGGTATGAACGGTGCAGAAGATTATGTTAAAGAAATTGTAGCAAACAATCCAGAAAAATATTTTTATCCTAATCAATTTGCTAATGAAAATAATCCTTTAGCACATTATAGGTATACTGCTGAAGAAATAATTGAGGATACTGATGGAGAAGTTGGTGTCTTTGTTGCGGGTCTAGGTACCTCTGGGACCTTAATGGGTGTATCAAAACGGTTAAAAGAATACAATCCCAAAATAAAAATTATTGGTGTAGAGCCAGTACCAAAATCAGGTATTCAAGGGCTTAAAAATTTAGAGACTTCCTATGTACCAGAGATATTTGATGAATCACGATTAGATGAAAAAGTTTATGTTAATCTTGAAGAAGCTGAACATGCTTCTCGAATGTTATCTTTACAAGAGGGAATATTCTCTGGGATAAGTTCTGGAGCCGCTATGCATGTGGCAATTGAAACTGCGAGGAAAATGGAATCAGGAACTTTGGTTGTTTTACTACCTGATGGTGGGGAAAAATATATTTCTCATCCAATATTCTTGCCAGAAAAATGTCTGGAATGCACTAAAAAATGCAAAATTTCCACACTTTGGGATGACGAATATATTAAATCCATTTCAAGTTGGTGGGAAACCGAAACTGAACCGGATTAAGAGCATCTGGTTAAAAATGATTATACTAGGCGTGTTTCTTTTCATAAACTTTTACAATCAAACCAATAAGTTTGGATAACTTACTCTTATCAGGAATAGTGTTTAGCTGTTCATAATAGAGAGGATAATATTTATGTAGAGTAGCTAAAAGTTCTGCCCATGATTTTTGTGCATCTGTATTCTCAGGAATACCCTTTTTCAATTGAGCCAATACTCTCTGTTCTCTTTTTTTTTTTAAATTCTTTAGGAAGTTTTTAGTAACAGTAATTCTAAATTTTACATATTCATCATATCTAAAATTAGCTAATGAATAAATCATATTTTCATCGGTAAAGGGTAAAAATTTGATTCTTTTATCTTCTGGTTCCTCAGGGTTGTCAACCAAAGATAGTTCAATATCTTTCCTACTGATTTGTTCAATAATTGAATATAATTCTCCAATAGTGATTCGAGTTGCTGATTCAATCTCATCTGATATTTCAGAAATTGGTATATAAAATTCGGGATTTTTTTCTGGATTCTCAATTCTATAAAGATATTCTTTTTTGATTATCCCGATTATTTGATTAATGATGCTATCAGTAAGTTCAGTAAAAGTTATTGATGTTTCTCTTAACTTTTGCTTACGTAATTCTTTATCTTTTTGCTTTCTACTGTAATCTGTTGTAAGTGATGAGACAAAAATATCTGTTGTTGCCTCAGATTTCGCATTTTTTAACAATCGACTAGTTTTACTCTCCTTTTCCAAAGCAGTTTCAAACAACCGCTCACTAAGATATTTTTTAGCCTTTTTTTGAGCTACTCCTTTTTTCTCAAAACGTTCAGTAACGGATGTAAAATTGATCATTCTTATTGGTTTTCCAACATCTTGTTTTTCCTCTGATAATAACACGTCCATATCTTTTCTAGCTAATTCCTCAAGTAAATTCATTACATTTCCCTTAGATAATTGTGTGGCTTTAATTAGTTCTCGCTCAATTACCTCAACGGGATATGCTTCACCTCGTCTTATATATTCACTTCTGATAATTTTATAAATTCTCTCCATGCTTTTCTCTTCTTCACTTATAGTTTCTTTTTGCAACCTCATAAACATAGATGTTTCATGAGGTTTTATATAGTAGATTAGTATCGTACACCCAAGAAGAAATATCATTAGAATTGATATTATATATTTATCTGCCATTAAAAATACACCAATATCCGTTATTATTTGATTTGGTATTTCACTCGCGAGTGAAAAACGTGTTAGAGTTTGCGCTAAAACACATGCCAAACACAGCATTATCAAGCCATCTTGTTTAAAAACCAATATACGCCATCCTAAAGTTCGACCAGTTTTTTTTACAATTCTATATAAAAAGTACATAGATATAGCAAATTCAAGGATGAAGATAAAAGTAGCCGCTGAACTTGTTGCCCCGATTGTTGCTTTGAATGCTGTAACTGTTTCAGGTTGTAAAAGTAGATAAATACTTATCTGTAAAATCTGAAAGAAGAAAATAAATAATACAATTAATGAGAATGCAAAGTTATCAAAAGTACCAGCTCTCTTGGTTTCAGCTCTCCTTCTTGTAGAGACAAACTCAAAAATGATAAAAACAAGGGTCATAACTAAACTGAGATAAATCAATGGCATGATTCTGCGCATTTCAGTATTATATACAACCACTGCACTAATAGGATCAAAAGCAGCAAAAAAATCTAATGAAAGAAACACCAAAAAGCTTCTATAGAATAAAGAAATCACCACTAAGACGCCTAAAATAAAAAATGGGAGAATTATTGCAACGAAATATCGTGGAATTGAATATTTTTTAATGAATCTAGACTCTATTTTTGTTGAGAATTTCCGAGAATAAATATAGAATCTGCTACTTAAAAGAAATAACCAAATCATTGATAATGCTAATAGATAGGTCATAAAATTAATACTAGTTGAAATATAAGAAAATAATATGAATAGAACAGCAAATATACCAATAAATATTATCAATTGTTTAATTGCTGTTTTTTCCTCGAAAAGAAAGATTCTTATTTTATCTATACTTAAGATAAAAGACAACAAAATAAAAAACGCCACGATAGTATTAGAAAAAACAAATGGATTTCCTAACATTAAAATATTAATCCAAGAAACTCCGGGAACATTAATTTCAATTATTAAGAAAAAAGAATATAAGATAAAAATAAAGTATAAACCGTAAAATCTTCTTTTGAATGAATAAAATTTCGGTTCTTGACCTTTGATATATACTTCTTGGTGAGCAATCCTATTAGAATAAAAATCGGATAATCGATTTTTTGTTTTAGTAGTGAATAAGGTAATTTTATTTTGCTGTTTTGAGGTAAAATGTTTAACTTTCCGCTTTATCCCTATTTTCGCTGCTTTTGATGTTTTAGGTAATTTAAGTTTTGTTGACTTGCGCTTTTTTTCTTTAGTGTCAGATTTTGTTCCGGTATCTGTGTTCGTTGACTTTTTTGAAGAATCAGATTGCTTATCGGACATATATTAATAAATCACTTTTTTTAATTTAAACCTAATTATAATATAAAAATTTAACATTTTAGCTTTCAATAGCATATGTAATTAAGTGGGAAATTCCAATTGAAAGTTTTAAAAACACTCTAATATAAGATATAAATATTAAATATCCATTTTTAATTATAAAAATGAATAGCACTCCGGTAGACAACAAAGAAAATCTTATTGATTTAGTTCGAAGAGCTATTGAATTACTCTGTGAGAAGAATATATCTAGTGTTGTTATATTATCCTCTTATAAGATTAATTCAATTTTAAAGGAACATTATGGAGTTAAAATCAAGGTTGATAGAATTGGTAGGATTCTTAGTCGAGTAGCAAAATTGAATGAACTAAAGCGTCTAAGCACAAATATTCCTAAATACCGGCTAAATGTTTCACGAGCCTCCAGTTTACAATTTTTTTAAAAAAATTAAGTTAAATTCCGGAAATCTGTAATAATTTTTTGGAGTTTATCTAGTAAAATTTTGATTTCTGAGAATGTTTCTTGTATTGGTTTTAGTTCAGTGCCTAATTCCTCAGATTTCTCTGTGATTATGTTTTTAAACGGATTCATAACTTTTTCTATTTGCTCCCCAATATTGCTTGTAAGGTCATTTATGCTTTTCTCATTTTCTGAGACTAATGTGTTTAATTCTATAACAATTTCCCCGAGTTTAGAGTTAATCTCTGAATTTTGGTTAACAGTTTCTAATAATTTAATGCTTTCATCCTGTAAATGATTCAATGAATTACTAATTTGTTCCATAATTATACTTTTTAACTCATTGATATTATTATCTAACATAGAAGATAATTCACTCTTTAACTCCTGTTGTCCCTTAACTCGTTTTTCTATGTATTCCGTAATATTTCTTTTAAAAAGACTCGAAATCTCATTGAATGTATGATCAAAATACTTTTGTACATTTCCTAGGGCTTCTGATAAAGTAAGTTTTAGTTGATTTATTGTTCTACTTATATATTCCCATCCTTTAAGTGTACCTTGAGTCATATCTTTAATCCAAGAATTTATCTGAGGTTGATATGTTCCACTAATGACTTCATTCAATTTCGTTATTCCCTCCTTAAAACCAGAAAAAACATATTCTACTTCTGTTGAATAATCTTTTATACTTGCTTCAATTAAACTTTCAGTTGATACAGGAATTTCTTGTAAATCTCTTAAAGGAGCCTCTTTTACTTCCTTTATTATAACTGGTGATTGTTTTTGAGAGTCTTCAACGAATTTCTGTACCCATTTGAAAAAATTCAAGTTATCGGGGATGCTGATGTCGTATGGCATTTCAATATAATCATTCGATTTCTTAAAATCTCTAAGGGAATAAATTTTAAAACCGAAATCATTTTCCGTTCCCATGCGAGAGTGATCAAAGATTATTACAAAATTTTGAGGATTTTTCTCTGTTTGGAATAATCTATGATTTTGAATTGTAATATCAGTGAAATCTAGTCCCCAACCTGGCCTAGATAAATACCATCCAATTATTTTTAAATCCCTATCTTGATATTCTTTATTTAGATTTGAAAAAAATTCAAGATCTTCCTTAGTAAAACCTGTAGATACTTTAATTCCGTGTTGGTAAGGAATAACATTAATTAAATTAAATTTATCTTCAACTTCATCATAGTTCCCAATACAAAGCCCCATAACTTCCAGACTTTCTTCCAAAGCTTCACTACCAAATCTTAACACGTGAGAAAACATTCGAATATATGCGTTTGATTCAATATTAATTTTAGACATTTTCTTCTCCCCCTTCTTTTTCAAACTTCTTTATCTTGTTTTTTAGGGATTGATTTTCAGATCTGAGTTCTCCTACAATTTTTTGCAGCTCTTTATTCTCAGATTGAGCCGAATTTAGTTTTTCTTTAATTGGATTCTTTAAGCTTTCCAATAAAATTATAGCTGCTTTTAAATTTGATAAATATCCTTTAGTCTCTTTATTTAAATTATTAAAAGTAGATTTCATTCTGTTAGTAGACTTGGAATGAGCTGTAATCACATCTTCTTGTGATGTATTTAGATTACTTTGAATATACTTATCAAGAGAATTCTGCTTTTCTTTTAAACCAGTCAATGCATTGCGCTCTTGTTCTAGTGTTTTTAAATGATTTGAATACTTCTGTGTTAACTCGACTAAATTTGAAGAAATATTGTCGAAACTTTCCTTTATTTGGGCAATTAATTGCTGTATTTTTTCTGTAAATATCGGGATTATTTGATCCTTATAATTTTCAACAGAATTATTAACCATATCTGTAATTTTCACTTTCTCATTATCAATCTCTTCAAGTTTATCAAACACAAAATCATCAATTTTTTTCAAATCATCTTGTAAATTATAATTAAATGTGTGTTGAAACGTGGTGATTTCCTTACTCAATTTTTCTTTTAGTTCTTTTAGATCATTTCGAATTCCATAACTATTCATTTGAATTCTACTGATAGTATCTTGACCCCAAGAATTCATAAAATAGATTAGTGGTTTGATTGAATGGTCAAGTAGCTTATCTATCCCTTCTTTTAACGTTCCATACATTTCATTAAAATTCATTTCTGGAAGATTAACTTCTAAATGTTCCTCCTCGGGAATAAATATATTACTAAATAAATCTACTGTTTCATTCAACTCAAGTATTTGAGGCTCCCCAGTATGAATCTTATTGATTAAATTCATAAGTTTTAAATAAAAGTTAAGCGAATCAGGAGGTTCGACAATAGCCTTTACTTCATGGTAATCTGATTTTAGTGCTCGTGTAGGGTCATCCAAGTTCTTTTCATCTAACCTAAAAACTCTAAATCCTAAATCATTTGGTTTTTCCAAATAGGTATGATCAAAGACTATTCCAATGCCACTAGGGTTTTTTTGCCAGAAAATTTGATTGAATTTATCAGTTTCGGAAAAAAAGATAGAAAGTCTAGGATGACTATGAAACCATCCTACAGAAAACCAACCAAGATGACCGAACTCATCATAGATTTTTGAGTCTAACACTTCAAATGCACCTAATTGATCAGCTGTGAATTTAACTTCAATCATTCCTCCGTGAGAAACAGGAGCTACATCTTCCACGATTACATTTTTGATCTCACCTTCACCTTCAAGATGACCAATTAGCACGCCCATAACTTCACTTAACTTATTCTTTTCTAAAACTTTTGATCCAAAACGTAAAACATGAAGGAGCATCTTATAATATGCAAGTGGTTTTATTGTAACTAAACTATTATCGTCAATTTTCCCCATTTTTAGTTCACTTGTTTTTTCAAATTTATGATATATATATGGTATGTATGGTTTAAAATATTTGAACAAAAAATAATTAATTTAAAAAGGCATAGTTTTATCTACTAAAGATATCTTAATATGAGATATATTAATTAAAAATTGGAAGGTTTATTCATGGGGCAAAGGTTTGCCACAGTAAGGACAAAATTTCCAATCTAAATTTTTCCCGCAATGCGGACAAAATTTGGAGCCCTCTGAAATTTCTGGAACACTTCCCTCATCTCCTTCTTTAGGAATTGAGGGTAATTGACGGGAAGTTTTCAATGTTGTTACGGATGATGTAGCTGGGGATGATGATGACTCGAAGGATCTCGAAGGTGCCTGTTCTATTTCTTTTTGAGCAGCCACTCTTTGTTTAAATGCTTGTCTCCTCTCTTCTTCTAGTTCCTCTTGACTCTGGGTATCCTCTTTTTTCACCCATCCTTGAACCGTTGGTCTTTTTAATTCACTTTGGGGTACTTTTTCAAGTTCAACTTCTTTGGTTTCTGATATTGGAGCAATAACTTTTCTTTCTTCCTTATTTCGAAGCGCCTGTTTTACGAGTGCTTGTGTTGTTTTCATTACTTGATGAGGGTTAATGTTAGGAATTGCTACTGTACGTAATACCCATCCAACAATTAGATTTTGATTAGGAAAACCACCTTCGGTATCTTCATCCTTATAAACATATGATTCAATAACATCTCTTCCCTTTAATAAGCGAGATGCCCATTTATCATTAATTAATCCTAATTGGATTCTATAACTCGTACCTGGTACTCCAAGCTCTGAGGTGAGTGGCATAAAACCTTTTTCAGTCAAAATTAATCATTTTTTTGTTATTAATTATTTGAACTCAGTAATATAAATATGGTAAATTTTGAATTTAAATTATTATTTATTTCAAGTTAGATTTTTGGATGATTTTTAAAAATTTTTTATGAAGAATTTTTGGATTTAAACAGTACGTAAAAAAAAGACATAAATAGAAAAATTAGTATTAATTTGTAGAGAGTTATTTCAAAATTATTACATGGTTGAAAAAATGACGGTAATAATCCCAAAGAAAGCTTATTTAACATTTGTTGCGGCAGCTGTTAGATTTGCCAATGCTCGAATTCCCAAAGATGAATGGCTTGAAGTTAGTGGTATTTTTACTGGTAGGAATCAAGGGGATGATGTTGTTGTTACAGAAGCATATCCAATCATGCATCAAGAATTAGATAAAAATGCTGTAATTGATCAATATAAATGGAGTGACGAAGACTATGAAGGTCTTTATGTAATTGATGATCAAGCATTCTCAAGAGATCCTCCTGAATTTGTTGTCGGATGGTGGCACAGTCATCCCGGATTTAAAGTAATGATGTCGCATATAGATATTCGCACAACCTTATCTTACCAACAAAACAATCCTTTAGCGATTTCACTTGTTTTTAACCCAATGAGGTTACTTCGACAAATTGAGGTGGCAGATAAGAAAGGTGATCCGGATACACAATTAAAAAATGACCCTGGGTTTAAAATTTTCAGATTAGATGATGTAGCTAGTGGTATCGAGGCATCCTACCATACTGTGGACTATCAAATTCAAGGGTATGAAAGCATGGAACAACTCATTAGTTTGACTCAGAAATTTATTGTTGATGTAACAAATTTATTTCCAAAAGATAATATAACCCAAACCTACGACAAGTTTGTTGATGATCGAATTGAACAATTAGAATCATTGCTCCTTGGAACTGAAGAATATTTAACAACTTTAACCAGACGTGGGGAAGATCAACGAATCCCCGATGTAATGGAAAACCAAACTAAAGAAATAAAAAAATTCGTTCAAGAAACCAATGATCGACTTAGTTTTATTCAACAGTTCATAGATTATATAGAATATAAGGAAAAAGAATCAACAATACCTCAAGTAGAGAAGATAATATCCAAGTGGGACAAAGTTATAGCTGAATTGGATAAAAAGTTAAAAGAACTTTCTAAGAAATTCTGAAAACTTTAAATTAAAAAATATTTTTCATCTTATTTTTAATTTTGATATCTTTTTATTTGATTAACCGTTATTTTGATTAAGAAAACTACGAATTTATATAATAATTCAATAGGAGCAAAAAGAAACTAGTCGTATTATGAAGAAACTTAACTTTCCCTTCACAGCTATCCTTGGGCAGGATAAAATGAAGATGGCATTGGTATTAAATGTCATAGATCCTCAAATAGGTGGTGTACTTCTCACCGGTCATCAAGGTACGGGAAAAAGTACTGCTGTTCGAAGTCTTGTAGAATTAATGCCCCAAATTGAGGTAATTAAAAATTGTGAATTTTCCTGCGATCCTTATTCTGATATTGATGATTTATGTGCAACATGTATAGAAAAAAAAGATATGGGTAAAATCGAAACCGAATTCAGGGATATGTGGTTAGTAAATCTACCACTTGGAGTTACTGAAGATATGGTATGTGGATCGTTATCTATTGACAAAGTATTAACAGAAGGAATAAGAGCACTTCATCCTGGATTATTAGCAAAAGCTAATAGAGGAATTTTATATGTAGATGAAATAAACTTACTTCAAGATCATATCGTTGATGTACTTTTAGATTCAGCAGCATCCGGTGTGAATATAATTGAACGAGAGGGAATTTCCGTCTCACACCCATCGAGGTTTGTGTTAGTTGGAAGTATGAATCCAGAAGAAGGCGATTTACGACCTCAAATTGCCGATCGGCTTGGTCTAGAAGTGCGAATTAAAGCTCCTCGAGATTCAAAATTAAGAGCAGAAATAACTAAAAGAGTTATTAGATTTGATGATAATCCAAAAGAATTTGTAAAAGACTTTGAAAATGAGCAAGAAAAGCTAAGGCAAAAAATCATCAACGCCCGTAAAATTATCAAGGAAGTTCAAATTCCCAGTTCAGTTTATGAGTTTGTATCTCAAATTGTTAGTGAATTAGAAATCTTTTCTCAAAGAGCTGATATTACTTTTATCAGATGCGCCCGAGCTAACGCTGCCTTAAACTCGCGGAAGCATATAATCGAAGAAGACTTAAATCTTGCTCTGGATCTTGTATTTGAACACAGAATTCAATCCCTCCATTATGAAATGACACCTGTAGAAATAAAATCAAAAATCGCTGAAGTTTATGGAAAAATCAAAGAAGCCTATGAAGATACAGATGTACTCCAACCTAACAGAGAAACAGAGGGGCCCTTAAAGCATGATAATTCTCATCAATCAGAATTCAAACGTCAATCTGTTGACCCTGATAAAGTAGACATCCCAGAAACAAAAGAACAAAAACTGCCACCCCCCAAGTATCCTGATAATAAGAAGAGAAGTCCAAAACCTGCAGGGGGTTGGAAAGTAAAGAATATACCTTCAGATGATGATCTGAGGTTTTTTGAGGTCAAAAATGGTTCACTACCATTTATTTATCAAATGGAAAAGAAGATGACTTCGATACTCGATAACATTAGAAAAGACAGAAAAATTTCTGATTATGGGGGACGAGGAATCGGGAGAAGAATAAAAATATCTTCTTCTCAAAAAGGTAGGTATGTCTCATATAGAACTCCGATAAGTGAACAACCAAAGAGTATTGCTTTGGACGCAACAATTAGAAATTATCTAAGAAATATTGCGTATAATGAAACTAATATCAATTTTCCAATTCACTTTAATAAATATGACTTGATGGATAAAATTTATGAATACCGTGCACCATTGGCTTTATTTTTTGTACTCGATAGTTCTGCATCTATGTATTACGTCATTAAACAAATGACTGACGTGATATTATCATTGCACCGAGAAGGATATAGGAAAAGAGATAAAATTGCATTAATTGTATTTCGTGGGAAAGAAGCCGTAATTCTTCAAAAACCTACGGTTAATTTTACATTAGCCGTTAATAAGCTAAAGAAAATTGAGGGAAAATCTTACACTCCCATGGCTGCTGCTTTAAAAAAAGTATCAGATTTAATAAAAATTGAGAAATTAAAAGACAGAAATGTTATACCAATCGTATTCATATGCAGCGACTGTGGGGCAAATATTTCAGTTAAATATCCTGATTTAATTGCTCAAGTTGAAACTGATTATGTATTAATTGCTCAAGAATTAAAAGAACTAACAAAGAAATTATCAAAACTAGGGATCCATATGGTTGTTCTTGAGCCAAAAAAATCATATGCAACTCAAGCACTTGGTGTGCACACTTATTCTGCTGAAAAAATCAAAAAGAACTTTAAAAAGTATGCTAATGCTCAAATTTACAAATTCAATAAATATAATCCTAACTCATTGATTCTCGAATTAAAAAAAATTTTATAATGTTTCTTTCTAAAAACTTCTTAAATTTTATATTCTAAATCTTAATTGATGGTGGATCAACCAAAATCTATTCTTGTTGTAGGATTTAATACACGACCTTTAACTTACTCCTTGAAGAATGCTGGTTATGATGTATATGCTGTAGATTTTTTTGGGGATTTAGACTTATATCCAAATGTTAAGGATAGTTTTGTGTTAATGAAAGAGCTCGGGACGAATTATAGCACGATTAAAACTAGTTATAGCAAGTTGTTGACTACATTTACTATAAAAATGCTCAGAAAACATCCGAATTTAGATTATTTATTAATTGGAAGTGGGATGGACGATGCGATTGAAGAGCGTTTATTGATTTTAAACGAAATTAAAAAAGAAAATTACAAAATTAAGAATTTAAATAATGAGATTAAAACAATTGAAAAAGCTCGTGATATTGAAAATGTTTATGATCTACTAAAATTTCATGGATTTGACATTCCATTCTCATTTTCATATCAAAAATTAGGAATGTATAAAAATTTACTTCATTTTCCAGTTATTTTTAAGAAATTTAAAAGTGCTGGGGGGATAAATGTATATAAAATCTCGAACTTGAAAGGTTTGTCAACCTTAATACAAGATATTGAATTGAAGGCATTTAACCCATCAGATTGGTTGATCCAAGAATATATTGAAGGAACACCCTTGAGTTGTACTACTATTTCAGATGGTGAGAAATGTGAAGTGATTTCCATAAATCGTCAAATTATTGGTGAAAAGCTCCTAAATCCTCCAAGGGAATTTACTTATTGCGGTAACATAGTACCAGCAGATTTACCTAAAAATGATGAGAATATAATATCAAGTGTATCAAAATTACTTACAAAAAAACTAGCTTTAAAAGGAATTAATGGATTTGATTACGTTTTAAAAGATCATTATCCATATTTAATGGAAATTAATCCGAGAATCCCAGGCTCAATAACTGCTTCTGAAAGAAGCCTTAATTTAAACTTGATAAATCTACATGTTAAAAGTTTTCTTATGAATCAATGGAGTTTAGTGAACAAATCATTAAAATCTAGGAAATCAACGGGATTTGTTACTAAACTTATTTACTTTGCCCCTAAAGATATTAATAAAGATTCAATTACAAAAATAAACAATCTTGAAAATGTTCATGACAAAAGTGAACCAAATAAAAATATTTTAAAAGATGAACCGATCTGTACAGTTTTATACAAAGCAAATGATTTTTTAGAGTCATATAACGGTGCGAAAAAGATAATAACGAAAATTAAGAAAATTATTCGTTAAATAGTTATAGACTTTTAACAATTTCATTTACTAACAATTGGAATGCTAAATTAACATTCTCATCGGTTTTAGAAGAAACCTTTACATAATCTATAAAATGATACTTCTCCTTTAAAAAGATGACATCCTCATCATCGACAACAATCAATTCGGTTAAATCCAATTTAGTTCCTAGAAATATAATGGGTAAATTTGGATCATCTTCCCTAAAAATATCAACCCAGTTATCTATTTGCTCCAAACTTGATTTATTCGTAAGATCAATCAATAATAAAGCGCCATTTGCTCCCTTAGCATAATTTATTAATATATGACGAAAAACTTCTTGACCACCGAAATCCCACAATTGAAGATCGATTTGCGAGGTACCGATAATTACTTTTCTCCAATAGAAATCGACTCCTAATGTTGATTTCGTATCTACTAGGAATTTTCCCTCTACATACCGATAGAGAAGTGTTGTTTTACCAACTCCCGCATCTCCACCAGTAATAATTTTAAATATCGTTGATGACATTTTTTCACCCATATCACTCAAGAAACAAGAAGCATCTGTTAGATGTTCTTCATAATTATCGCTTTTATTTTCGCGATATACGATCCTAATTTTCTCTCATCTGATTCTGGAACGGCAAGTGCTAGGATTCTATTCTTATCTAAGTCATGTAAAATAACTGATCCGTTTTCTCCCCCAATAATAGAATATTCCATTCCACTTTCTAATAACACTCCAGATAGGTTATATAACGCGGCAACCATAGCAGAAAGAATTGGTGCTGGCATTGTAGACTGAATTTTTATCGGTAATCCATCTTTAGTTATAATAGCTAAAACAAGTGTGTTAGGAATTGCTCTTTTCAAACCTTTAAATATTTCCTCTTTTAAAATATCCGATGTTTCAATTATAGCATTTATTTGTAAACTTAATTTTTGTAATCTCCCTATATGAGAATCTAATCCTTCAAGTTCTGCTAATTCACGATCTAAATAGATTATCATCGTAATTGATTCTGCTAAAATTGAGAGGACAATCTTTTCCTTGCCTAATATCAAATTATAAGATACATCTTGATTTAAGCTATCCTTAAGCATCTTCGAGGAAAGGAAAACAAGACTACTATTAGCTGCTGTCACTTCTCCTATTGACATATCTAGTTCCTTTTTGAAAACACTCGCGATTTTAGATCCTTCAGGAGTTCCAATATTAATGCCAATTATAGCCGATGAGGCTTCAAGTTCTTTTTCTATAATTTCTGTGATATCTGAGTCTAATTCTTCTATGATTTTATCTTGCTTTGCCATGCATGAATATTGTATATAAGAATATAATAACTTTAAGATTATATGTACTAAAATTGTAGTATAATTTGAACTAATGGAGCCCAAATCAAATTTTTACGTGATAATTTTGGCAGCGGGTTATGCTACAAGATTAAGACCATTATCGAATAGAATCCCGAAGCCTCTAATTGATATTAATGGCAAAACACTTATTTCCAGAATTATTTTGAATTTTAAGGAAGCTGGATTCACTAAATTCTGTGTTATTGCAGGATACAAAAAAGAGTTAATTGAAAATGAAGTTTCTAAGCACGATGACTTACAAATTTTTGTATTAGATCAAGATAAACCAACGGGTATGGCTGATGCAATTGTCATGGCTTTGGATTATATACTTACAAAAGAGGAAAGTATCACCAGTTTTTTCATATCTGCTGCAGATATTATCTTTTCTAAGGAAGAGATCTTAAAGATGTATAACCTTTATTCTCATTCAAAAATTGTGTTAAGCCTTATGAGATCGAATGATAGTGAAATAGCAAAAGGACACGGAAACGTAAAAATTTCAGAAAGTTCATACTTAACCAACGATATGGATGAAACAATAGGCCTTAAAATAACTTATATCATTGAAAAACCAAAAACGCATCAAATACTAAGTAATTACTACTCTTTACCTCTTTATTTAGTAAATCATGAAGTAAGATCTTCTATGGATCAAATTGGAATCTCTGAAAGAGGCGAAAAAGAATTTCAGGATGCTATAAGAAAATCTTTATCGAATGGGATGGAAATACGAGGTATAAGAATTGTTGAGCCGGAAGTAACTACTGCTAATGTAGGTTGCTATCACTTAACTAACCTAAAGGACGTTATAAAAATGAATCAAAGGTTTTTATCAGGTGTAAATATTCCCCTGCAATATAATATTATTCATAACATTATTAAACCCGTCAATATAAAATCAGAGGTTACAATTGGCAACGAGGTGATTATCGGTCCACATGCTATCATTGGGAGAAATTGTAGGATAGGAGACTTCTGTAGATTATCTAACGTTATTGTATATGACAACGTTATATTTAGTAAATCATGTACTTTGGATTGGTGTATAGTTGATGATAATGTTAAATTACCAGAGAATTTTCATGCTGAAGAATCTTTTATTACAATCAACAACAAAGGGAAACTAGAAATCATAAATTTTTAAACCTTAAATCGATATAGTAAAAAATATAAATAAGAAATATTGTGATTTTGTTAATGGAGCACGAATTGAAAAAACAGATTGAGGTTAAGGATAACCTTCTACGTTTAAAAGATGAACAAGTAAAAACTCTTGAAAATTCTTTAAATTTGAAAGATGAACAAATAAAAACATTGGAGAATTCGTTAGATATTAAAGATAAGAAGGCTGAAACTCTAGAGAAGACAATTAGACTTAAAGATGAAGAAATAAGAAAATTAAGTTCATCTGCAATCGATAGGAATGTTTTAAAGGAATATGATGAGAAGATTCAGAAACTTAACAAAGAAGTAGAGATTTTGAATGGAGAATTAGCCAAAGCTGATGAGGAGTTAGAAAGTTTAGAACTAGAAAATGA
Source organism: Promethearchaeota archaeon (assembly GCA_048940805.1). Taxonomy (GTDB): domain Archaea; phylum Asgardarchaeota; class Lokiarchaeia; order Sigyniarchaeales; family SOKP01; genus Loki-b32. The sequence goes on along the minus strand of JBHLOF010000032.1, from coordinate 4,830 downwards.
AAAATTAAGGAATGCAAATTCAAAAAACACAAATGTAAAGATAGTTGATTTTACTAATGCAAGCATAACTAAAGCTGAAATCCTTGCGAAAATGAGAGAGATTTTACCCAATGCTAATGCCAGTTTACTTATTGTGACACCAAAAATTGAGGATTTACAAGAATTATATTTATACGAAATTAAAGCATCGGTTAGTGTAAGGGTAGCGTGCTCAATTAATCCTGGTATTGCGGAACACGCTGAACTTTTAGAAGAATATGAAAGTTTAGACAATATTTCTCTTAAGAACTACAATATGGAAGATAAGTATGCGTTAGTAAGAGATGGAGAAGAACTTTTATATGGTGTAACCGGGAAATCTGAAAATAATAACTTAATTATACATACAAAAGATCCAAATCATATTAAGTTACTAAATGCTTTACCATTAGAAGTATGGGTAAGAAGTAGGAAAGTATAAGTTGAATTTGCTTATTAATTAAAAGATTAGGCACTTCTCTTTTTCACATTTATCATTAATATCTGAAAAAATACATTTCTTATATTTATAGTTCAATTCGATATTATATTTCTCCTTTAAGAAATCGAGTACCTCACAAATCGAAATTCTAACTGATCTCTTACAACAGTGCTCTAGATTATCCGCTATTCTTGCCAATGAACGTGAAGTCATTTCATTAGCTTGAGATCTCGGGATGTCAGTAGAAGGTGTAGCTCCTGTGAGTATACTAATTGCAACTCCAGTCCCCATTCCTGCTCCACAGGATCCATAGAATCCACACCAACCTCCAGGGATTTTGGATGATCTTCTAATGGCTTCTTTAATATCAAATAAAGAAATTTCATCTCCATTAGGCTTTAAAATGCCATTATTTTTGAGAGATGTTAGAATAACTGCTGGTGTTAATACGTGATGCTCAGGTCCATACAACTTAAATTTTGGGTGTTTCATGATTAAATCCGCCAATTCAAATGGATCTTTAATACTAGTTGCTTCACAAATCTTTTCAATAATTTCAATAGGACCTTTAGAGTGACAGCTGTCGCAAATATAGTGCCCCTGTTCACAATAAATATTCGTATCAAACTCTTGACTACAAAACTCACAGGTAAGGCTTTTGTAATCTGTCTGAATTGTTGCATAGATCAAATTTCTACCACAAATTTCGCATTTATCTCTTCCTTTTTTTGACATTCTTGTATCCCTGTTTTTTTATATTTCAATAAAAGTTCTTTTTCTTTTATTAAAATGAACTAACTGGTCATAACCTATCTTTTTTAAAATTTTGATAATTTTATTAAATTTCCATCCGATATCTTTAGGCTTATGGGCGTCAGAACCTAATAAAATTGGGATATCAAATGAATACATCTCTCTTAAAATTTTTTCGCTTGGATATTGTTCTCTACATGGTTTTCTTAAACCACTCGTGTTAACCTCGATCGTAAGATCTCTTGCTTTTATTAATTCTAACGTTTTCAGAATCTCCTCAAAAACATGCTCTTCATTAGATGGTTTGTCATTGAATTTCTTTGGTAAATCGAAGTGCCCTACAATGTCAAAATCAAAATCTTCTGAATTGATCATAATTTGGAGTTTCTTATAATAATTAACATAAACCTTTTGTGAACCGTAATAATCAAAATCACTTCTAAATCGTGAATCATCGAAACCCCAGGCACCTCTCCCATCTTTAAAATTCAAAATATGAATAGATCCTAAGATATAATCTAATCTACTTTTTATTTTGTTTAAGTGGTCGTTTAAAGCAAATATTTGATTCTTAAAAAAATCCACTTCAAATCCTAGGCGAACATTGATATCTGATTTGTATTTTTCTTTTAGTGATTCTGTTATGGATAAATAATACTCAATTTCAGGAATAGTGATAGAATATTCTTGGTATGGAATTCTTTCAATATTCTTTAGAAATTCATAAGGAAAATGATCACTTACACCTATTGTTTGAAGTCGGTTCTTTATCGCGTATTTAAGATAATCTTCAATCGAACCGACTGCGTGATGGCACATTTCATTATGTGTATGCCAATCTTCTAAAGTCATCTTACATATATTCAATAGTTTAAGCAAGATAAAATTAATGATTATAGATTTAGATGTGTATTGAATTAATTTATGGTGGTGGATTACAATTTGACAATATATCATATGCGAAGGAACGAAAAGGAAATTAGGGATAAAGGAGAAATTTTTAATATAATAAAGAGTGGTAAATACACCTCAATATCATTGAGCAAAGAAAATGAACCCTACATTATTACCCTAAGCTATGGATTTGATTCAAATAAAAATGCCTTATATTTCCATTGTGCTGCAGAAGGGCAAAAAATTGATTTTGTTAAATCTAATCCTTATGTTTGTGGCACAATTATAGAAGATAATGGGTATAAAGATGGGTGCGGTCAAGCGTTCCGCTCGATAGTTTACAGAGGTACTATTTCTATTGTCAAGGATATTGAAGAGAAGAAACATGGATTTGATATATTAATAGACCATTTGGAAAAAAATCCTGAAGAAGTCAAAAAAAATTTGTTAAAGAGTGAAGAAGTATATATTAAACCCGCTATTCTAAGATTAGATATATCAGAGATGACATGTAAAGAAGAAAAAGCTGATTCATAATTTAATGCATTTAAAAACCGTTTGCCAGCAGTAATCTTTAAGAGAGTCGATTTTGTATAAAGGTTTTTCGATCAGGTTTAGAAATTTATAAGCAATCTTAAAAATATAAGGTTTATTAATGAATCTAGAAAAATACATGGCAAGTGGGGATAATAAAAAGAACTCATAATGCTCGAGATTACCGAAGATCTTTCCTACATTAATAATATCACTAATATATAACGGATGTTCATGTTCTGTACGTTCTTTAGGTGCAAAATATTTCCTATTTAATTGTACAATCGGATTTTTCTTTAAAGGTTCTATAAAAGCAATGAAACCTTCTTTTTTAAGCAATTGTTTACACTGATTAAAAAATAAGTTTAAATTAGGCAAGTGATGGATTATTCTTGATCCAAGTATAATATCAAAGAAATCTTCATCAAAATCTGGAATTTGAGCATTCATTACCCTAAAATCTATAGATAATCTTAATTTTTTAGATCGTTCCTTACAATAATCTATTAAGTTCTCTGAAAGATCGATTCCAGTGACCACTGCACCCTTTTGGGCAAGGTAAAAGGATAATGTTCCTACTCCACAACCCACGTCTAAAATCCGTTTATTTTTTACTTCTCCTAAAATATGCTTCAATTTTAAATTCGCAATCTTAAAAAATTGCTCTTTTTCAAAATCATACTCTGTACTAAGAGAAGGTTTCTTCTTGCTATAGTAATCTATTTCATTATTAAAGATATTTTCATATGCTGAGAGAATTTTTTTTCGTTCCTCTAAATCCATAGAAAATTATCAAATCCTTTTTAAATCTAAAATGATAAAGAAGCTTTAGTTATTTCTCTTACTTTAACTTTTATTAGTATATAAAATTAATTTTAATTGAAATATGTATGCAGTATTTTTTGAATGAATCAAACTAAATGATGAATACCCCTCAAACACCTCAAAATATTTCAAATCTTACAAAATTACTAGAACAAGAGCCTAATCCAAGAACAAGGTTGGATGCTGCTAAAGATTTGTATAATAATTTTAAAGATAAATCAGAAAGCATTTTATCAGGTCAAATCCAAATAGAGAGATCAGCATTTTTTTTAACTCAATTTTACAAATTCTTATGTAATCAGGAAGATAATCTCTCTTATGTTTTAAAAGAGCGCATAGTGAATAAATATCAAAGAATTTATGATGTTGAATATAATGAGGTAATTTTTTTTATAGATTTAGAATCCACGCAAATCAATATTGAAAAAGAACTAGACTTCAAGGTCGGATATTTCAAAAAATTTAGTGAATCTAATCTTAATAAACTTGAAAAAGACAATCAAATTAACATTATAATTGAATCTAGACATGTTCAAGCATTAGATCTGAGTCGATGGGAATTTGAAAAAATCCCAGAATCAATTTGCTACTTATCCGAATTAGTTTACTTAAACTTGTCAGACTTAAACTTAACCCATATCCCTGAAACTATAAGTCAATTATCGCGCTTAAATTATCTTAATTTAAACGGTAATTCTTTAACAGAGATCCCTGACTGGTTAATTGAATTTTCCAAAAGCAACCTTACTAAGGAATATATTAAGGAAGGGGTAAACAAGGTTGATTCTTGTATACTAGGTTTATTCGAAGTTTTATGTGGAAGTAAAATTAATAAAGCCCTAACACAAGAGGATGTTATATCTTGGGAAAGGAGTTTAAATTATAAAATTGATGAACAGGGATGTGTTATAGGACTATATATTCGGGATGAAAAATTAGAAATTGGCATAATCCCAGAGCAGTTATGTTCCTTTGAATCCCTTCAAGAATTAGATTTACCAAAATCTTCAATTGAATTCATTCCAAAATGCATCGGGGAACTGATCTCTCTCAAATTTCTAAATTTATCGTTAAATAGAATTAAATTATTCCCAGAATCAATACATAAGTTAAAAAACTTGGAATATCTAAACATTGATGAAAACTTACTCTCAGAACAAGATTTAATGGATGTTATTTGGAATAAGAATGGTCTACATTTCCTAGAAAATAATCAATTCCAAAAAGCTATTGAAGAATGTGAAGCAACACTAAAAATTTACCCTAAAAATTTGCTCGCATTATTCCATCTAGGAATTGCTTATAGAGAAATGGGGAATCTAGAATTGTCCAAACAAGCTTATAAAAAATTTCTAGATATTAAT
>JBHLOF010000140.1:0-8548 GCA_048940805.1 Promethearchaeota archaeon | reverse complement strand
CATAGATACTCAACAGATTCTTCATGGCTAGTTCCTCACTTTGAAAAGATGTTATATGATCAAGCCCTAATAGCAATAGCTTACATTGAAGCTTATAAAGCAACTAAAAATCCCAAATATAAACAAACGGCTCAAGAAATCTTTACATATATTATAAGGGATATGAGATCATTAGAAGGTGGATTTTATTCGGCTGAGGATGCTGATAGCGAGGGAGAAGAAGGGAAATTTTATGTTTGGTCGGAACAAGAATTAGAAAATATCCTTGAAACTAAAGATTTAGACTTAATTAAAGAGATTTTCAATATTAATAAAGAAGGTAATTATTTGGATGAATCAACAGGTAAGAGAACTGGAAAAAATATACTTCATATCAAAAGAACACATGAAAAAGATATCCTTAAAAGTGTGAAATCTAAAATATTTGCTGAGAGAGAAAAACGAATACATCCTCATAAAGATGATAAAATTTTAACTGATTGGAATGGGTTAATGATAGTGGCTCTAGCTAAAGGTGCCGTGGCCTTTAAAGATAATAAATATCTTAAAGTTGCAAAAAAAGGTATTGATTTTATTTTTTCAAATCTTGTAACTAAGGAGGGTAATTTATTACATCGATTTAAAGATGGAGTATCAGAGATAAACGGTTATCTTACTGATTATTCTTTTCTTATTTGGGCACTGATTGAATTATATGAAGCTACTTTTGACATATTTTATCTAAAATCAGCAATTGAATTACATCACCAACAAATTGAGAAATTTTGGGATGATCAAATCGGTGGTTTTTATTTTACTGCCAATGACAGTGAGGAATTATTAACTAGACAAAAAGAAATATACGATGGAGCTATTCCCTCAGGGAATTCGATAGCAACTTTAAATTTACTGAGATTGAGTTTTCTTACAGGAGATACAGATTTGGAAGAAAAAGCAGAAATTTTAAATAGAGTATTCTCGGAAAAACTAAAGGCTAATCCACTGGCTTATACACAATTTTTGGTTGCAATAGATTTTGCCTTAGGTCCTACTTACTCATTGGTGATTGGGGGTGATACTGAAGCAGATGATACAAAAACAATGATCAATGCTGTGAATAATGCATATATTCCAAATAAAGTATTCATTCTTAGAAAAACTGAACAACAACGACCAGAAATCGATAACTATTCTAATTTTGTACAATTTTTTGATAATCTTGAAGGGAAGGCAACGGCATATGTATGTATAAATAAAACATGTAAACCACCCACCCATGAAGTTAATAAAATGCTGGAGTATTTAGAAGGAAGATGGGAAAAAAATTAAATTTACCTTTGTTAAAAATTGGACTATAGAAAATTTTAATTAGGTTTGGCTAATTCTTTATCATTATATAATAAAAAGTTGTTAAAAAAATGAGCCCTCATCAAGAACATAGATTAGGAATAGAAGCACCAAATTCGCATTTAATACAAGGTCTTTCTATTGTAGTTTTTTTTGTTGTTTGGATTTTAGATTCATTAGTACTTTCATTTTCAACTATATTGAATAATTTTGTTCCTGTATTAGTTCGAATAATATTATTTATTATTCTAATATCAATTTCTTATTATCTGATTTATAAATCTCATAAAATTTTGTTCCGCCAACCTGAAAACAAGGATGATCTTATAACGCAGGGAATTTTCAGGCATGTAAGGCATCCCATGTATTTAGGAGTCTTGTTGATTTATCTGGCATGTATTTTACTTTCTATTTCTCTTTTAACTCTAGTTATTTGGATCTTCATTTTCCTTATTTACAATAGATTGGCTTCATTTGAAGAAAAGGAATTAGAGAATTTATTCAAAGAAAAATATTTAGATTATAAGAAGAAAGTGCCTAAATGGCTCCCTCGATAGGAATTATGTATATTTCGGAAGTCTCTCATCAACGATCTTTTTTAGTTCCTCTATAGTTTTTACAGCATTCATCTCATCTTGAGAAATGAATAGTTCAAGCTTATTATTTTTCATTATGTAAGCACAAGGAAACTTGGCATTTTCAACAACATATTTATCTTCAAATTCATCTTTATGCAAGAATTCAAACTTAAATTTATTTTTTTTAAAGAATTCTACCGGGGTATCTAAATCGTTAACGTAATTTTTCCATTCTTTTTTCATCCCAAATGTTCCGAAAGTTACAGCACATAAATTGCATTGATAAGTACTCTTTCTAAAAGATTTATGAAGTGTATCTTTAAGTCCTGCGAAAAATCCACCCGCATTTGCATTATATATGAATATTAGTTTAATCTCACTTTCTTCACTCATTTGCATCACCATGTTTGAAATATATTATTCTATTAAGAGTTTTAAATGGTTTTATTATCGTTTATTTATTAAAAGACTTAACTTAAAAAAAAGAAAATTATGAAATTGAACTTAATTTGGCTATAACTAAAGCTTCCATTTCATCTAAAGATTTAACTCCGTTCATTTCTTCTTGATTTATTAATAAATCAATAGAAACTCCATTCTTTAAATAAGCGGAAGGATACTGCGCATCAGAAACTTCATATTTCTCCTCAAATTCATCCTTATGTAAAAATTCGGATTCAATGTCAAGATTATTTATAAACCTTTTCCAATCTTTCTTCATACCAAAGGCAGAAAACGTCTGAGCGCATAAATTACACTGATATGTGCTTGGTCTAAGTAGCTTATGCCAGAAGTCTTTAACTATATTTACAACCCCAGAATCTGCATTATATATAAAAACTAATTTTTTCTTATTCATAATACCCACGTGAAAATTAATAATTTCGCTAAGAAATGAAGAAAGAGTAGGAAATATTAATCTACTCTTTATTTAAAATAAATATCTAATAATCTTACTGTAAGAAATATATGTCTATGAGGTAAAAATTAACTAATTCATAAAATAAAATAAGAAAAAATATCATATAATTAAGTTTTTGAATATAAATCAGTAACCTTTTTCATCCTTTTTCTATTTACCCCCAGGTCGCTCCATCCCATTCTCGCGGCAGAGCGAAAGTGGATGAGTTTTGTAGAATCATCAAAATAAAATTCTACATCATCCACAAATTTAAATGTGGCTGTTCTAAATTCATAATGAAGATAATTATCATTTTCAGTAACTAGCTTTGTTCTTTTAAAGGTTCCTATAATACCTTTAATCTTTGTTTTAGCTTCTTCTAAATTGTTGAAGCTCAATGGTCCCATTTTATGCTTCTCATCCGTACTCTGAGTGGACACGCAATTTGGGGATTTAGGACAGGGATGAAACTTTCCATCTTCAATTCCTATAGGTTTCTTCAACTTTTAAATTCCTCACTCTTCTTTTAATATTATTACTAGAAGAAAAGAACAAATATTATTAAATAAATATTTTAGCTTTAAAAGGACAATTTTCTTTGATCCTACCGGTTAGGATAAAAAAAGGCTGTATTATTATAAAATTAGATGCTTAATAATTCTTTTATTAGGGTTGATATTTTTTGATTGTCAAACACAGTAATTCTAGCAGATTTTTTAAACTCATTAACTTGATCATGATAATGTTCTTCAAACTGATTTAGAAGGTAAATTAATCTTTCTTTCAAACTCTGATTTGCAGGTCGAGATAAAAATAAGGCCATTTTAACCTCTTTCCCATAAGCAGCATGGATATATAACCCTTTATAATTGATTTCTTTCATCGAGGTTGTTCCACCGATTTCAGAAACAAAAGAATCCATAGCGGATAAAAAGCCTGATATTAATTCTTTATCTACAGGATAATCTTCACTTGAGTGGGAAATCATGGTAATACCAGAACTAAGATCGATGATAAGGAGACTTCTAAAAATATTCTTGAATCGGGGTTTCACAGTTATTGAATGGTCTTCGGTAAGTAATGCTTCTTTCGATAATAATTCAAACATGGTATAAGATTTAGGATTATATGCTTCACTTTCTTTAAAATGATACTTAGAAATATTAATAAGTCGAGATGGTGCTCTAATTGGTTCACGAGGTAATTTTTGAATATAATCGTCTCTAATTTGGGTATCATGATATTTTGATTTCTTCCCCTTTAAAATACCATATATTTTCTGGTGAATTGGATCAACAACATATAACCAGGCACGTAATTTTTGCATATCAGCTTTTAATTTCTCAAATCCAATATTGTGAACACCTCTAGGGGTTGTAACAAATACAGTCCAAAGAGCAACCTTTGATGCTTCACTGATTAAATAAAAAATATGCGAATAGTTTTTTTCTGTTAATTCTTCTCCGTTTCGAATGAAAACTCCTTCGGTTCTAAGTATCGGCTTTTTTTTGATTAGAAAGAGATCTAATGAATAATCCTTTATTTCAGAAGTTGAATATACGTTAATCCCCCAATCGGCCCCTTGATCTGCAAAAACATCAATCAAGTCTTGTTTTGAAATAAAATCGAATCTAGTTAAGTAATCGCATAATTTTTCATCATTAACGATTAAACTCCCAATATAATCTAATGGAGTGGGATATTCTTTTTGAAGATGGGGACTTTGTTGATATTTATCATATAATTTAATACTTATATAATCAAGTAATTCTAACTTAGTTAATTTATCATCCTCAGGAACAATAATATTATTTCTTTCCATTAAGCCATATATTTCTTTAAACCTACTACGGATAATTAGACAGTTTAAACATATAATACTAAATTTACCCTCGCTATCTTTTCGGATGATTTCCAATATTTCTGTTGAATTGGGTGACATTTCTGAGTTCATAATGGTAATTAGATTTTTTAGGTTTTAAAATATTTTCATGTTAACTTACAGTTTTAATTATTTTTATTTCAAAAGATTGTAAGCATCTATTAGTCTTAGGATTGCAGTGAGAAAAACTAAGAAGGAGAACATCCATAATAATATAATACGTAGTGGAACCAGAATAGTAATCAAAAAAAGAAAAATAAGTGTTTCAGTCCGCTCCATAAGACCAAATCGATAATAAATGGCTTTTTTGGTCTCATCTAATTCCTCTTCTTTGACGGTACCTCCTATCAATAGAAACATGGATATGCACAAAACTATCGCCCCAAGTGATAAAATACCTGGCCATACTAAATTGGAGGTATCTGTAGAGATTAACGCTATAATAATAAACACCTCAACAGTTCTATCAAAAAAGATATCTAAGATTCCGCCAAATAAAGTTTCAGTTTCCAATCTTGCTAATGCTCCGTCTAACGCATCAAAAAAAAAAGATAGAATCATTAGAACCGCAGCACAAATGATAAGCTCTAGTTGCCAAACTAAAATACCGGTTAAAAAAATAGATAAAGCACTTAGTAAACCAAGGATTAGGGCAATAAATGTTAATTGATTTGCTGATACTTTGTTGTAAAACAAACGCTTAACAATATTTTCAACGATTTTTTTAAATTTGGATCTTGTAAGCCATTTATCAAGCATATAATCATTAATCCAATATACAGCTTAAAATAAAAAAATTAAGAAAAAAGCTGAATTGTTAAAAACTTTTAGTACTACAATCTATCAGTTATTATAGAATAGATTTGTTCCGCAGTAAAACCTTTTATATCAATTGCAGAACATCGACAATTGCCAGAACAAGCACCACAACCTTTGCATAAAGCTTCATTAATACTAGCAACTGTTCCAAACCTCCTATCATCAATAAGATCAATTGCACCATAAGCACAATTTTCTACACACATCCCACATCCAATACATCGTTCAGCTCGGACCGTGGCAAAAAAAGGTTCTACTTCTACTTCACCCTGAGACATAAGAGCAGCTGCGCTTGAAGCAGCGCCTTTAGCTTGAGAAACTGCATCAGGTATATCCTTTGGACCTTGAGCGACTCCTGCTATAAAGATTCCCTCTGTTAAGGTATCCACAGGTCTTAACTTAGGATGAGCTTCTAAAAAGAATCCATCAGAAGATTTTTGAATTCGTAATAATGAGGTGACCATATCTGAATCTGCTCTAGGTTCTAATCCAGCGGAAAGAACAAAGAGTTCAACTTTTTGTTCAATTGGAGTTTGTAATAATGTATCTTCAGCTCTGATAATTATATTATGATCTTCATCTTCACTAACTTCAGCAATTCTCCCTCTCACATAATTTATACCATAATTTTCAGCAGCAGATTCATAAAACTCTTCATATCCTTTACCAAATGCTCGAATATCCATATAAAATATATATACATCAGCATCAGGATGTTTTTCTTTATACTGTCTTGCTTGTTTTGTGGCATACATGCAACAAACCCTCGAACAATATTTATTTCCTCCTTCCCTGAAATTTCTACTTCCAACACATTGAAGAAATGCTATACTATGAGGTTCTTTAAGATCTGAAGGTCTGACGGGTTTTCCAACTACAGGTCCAAAAGAACTTAGTAATCGTTCCATCTGAAGGCCAGTAATTACATTTGGATATCTACCATATCCATATTGTTTAAGTTCAGTAGGGTCATAAAGATCCCAGCCCGTTGCGACAATAATAGTCCCTACTTTAATCTTTAATTCTTCTGGTTCGTCATCATAGATTATAGCTTCAGGTTCACATACGTCTTTTCTTGCACAGATACCACATTTAATACAATTATCCATGTCAATAGTATATTGACCCGGAACTGCTTGAGGAAATGGGACATATATAGCTTTACGAGTACCCATACCTAAGTCAAATTCATTTCCGACAGTTATGGGACAAGAATCAACACAAATACCACAAGCTGTACATTTTTCTTGATCAACGTAATGGGGCTTTTTTACTATTGTGACATCAAAATTACCTACATATCCAGAAACCTCTACTACTTCAGAATATGTCAAAAGTTCAATATTCTTCTTACGAGCAATTTCAGACATTTTAGGTGTTAGAATACATGAAGAACAATCCATAGTGGGGAACGTTTTATCAAGTTGAGCCATATGGCCTCCAATAGTTGGAGTTCTTTCAACTAAATATACTTTATATCCCTCCGTAGCTAAATCTAAAGCTGCATTCATCCCCGCAATTCCACCACCAATAATGAGGCATTTAGGTTCAACCTTTACCTTTTGTACTTCAAGTGGTACTAATTCTCTGGCTTTTGCTATTGCCATTCTTATATGATCCTTCGCAGTTTCATATGCTCCCTCAGCATCTCGCATATGAACCCATGTTGAATGTTCTCTGATATTGGCCATTTCAAATAAGAATTGATTTAATCCAGCTTCCTTACAAGCAATTCTAAAAGTTGGTTCGTGCATTCTAGGGGAACATGCAGCAACAACTACTCTATTTATTAATCCCTTCTCAATATCTTCTTTAATCATTTTTTGTCCTACATCAGAGCAGAAAAATTTATATTCCCGCGAAACTTCCACATTAGGAAGGGTTTGAGCATATTCAACCAAATCGGGAACAGATACAACACCCCCAATATTTACTCCGCAGTGACATATGTATACACCAATTTTGGCTCTTTCGTTTCCTGTGATTTTAATTTCTTTTTCTGTTTCTGTCATGTTATTTTTTCACCTAGATTAATTGATCTTTTACAATATCAAGAAATGGTTCTACGGGAATAAAAGGTGAAACTCCCGATAATTCATGATTTTTTATTAAACCTAATAAATTGGGATCCATTCCCATTGCGACACCTAAGAGTTGCGTGATATAGATTACGGGTATCTTAAAAGGTTCTCCAATCACATCAGCAAAAATATTATTTGCTTCCATTTGACCTAAGTCTAGTTGCAAATGACAAAATGGGCAACAGTCGATAATAACATCTACTCCCGCATCTCTCATATTAGTTAATTTTTCCCTTGTAAAATCGGCAGATACCTCTTTCACAGCGGTTCTCACCGCACCACCAGCACCACAGCACATAAATTTATCTTTATAATCGATACTTTTTGCTCCTGTTAATTCCACGATTTCATCCAGAAATATCGGTGCTTCATATTCTCCATTCCAGGGTCTTTTGTCGCTTGGTTTGACAATATGGCATCCATAATGAACCGCAACTTTTAAGTCAGAAAACTTATATTTAATATTATCTTTTATGTGATCCAATCCCATATCAAGGTATAATGCTTGGACTACATGTTTTGGTTCAAGATTACCCTTATATGTACGACCAATTTTAGCGAGATATTCATTAACCTCTTTTTTTAACTCATATTCATGTTCAAGTTCGTACCAAGCGTCTCTAAGGGTTCCATAACATCCATTACATCCTGTAAGAGGATTTACTCCAATTTCTTCTGCAATAGAGATATTTCTTGCAGCAATTACCAACCAGGTTGGAATATGAAAGGCTCTAAAGACACCGGGTGCTGGACAACATGAGGCTCCTTCCAACTCTAAAAGTTCAGCACCAAGTTGATCAAATACACTTCTAATAGAAGCTTCAATCATAGGATAACGATTAGGAATTACACATCCTAAAAAAAAACCATATCTCCATTTATATTCTTCACTCATATTTAATCCTCCTCTGATTCTTCTTCTTTTGCTCTTTCCTGTTTTAATTTCGCTGCGTTATCCATA